>NZ_JAHRFA010000011.1:0-123563 GCF_020883045.1 Microcoleus sp. CAWBG58
AACTGGTATGAAGTCCAAAGGAATTTATTCACTTCAGTTATACGTGAGCATATTTTGGCAAACCTGAGCCGTGATGGTATCGTCTAGAATACATAGATGATATTTTTTGTCAATGCGTAAGTCCTAGGTAATTGATAATTGGTGGACTTTTACCAAAATAATTGGTTTAAAGCCTCTCCTTTTAGCGAAAAATTAAAATCGGACTATTCATTACCCTTTGAGGGAGACATTAAAGTCAGACTATTCATTACTTCAATCCTATTCTTTCTAGGTAGAGGTTGCTCTCAAACTGTCAACTGTCAACTGTCAACTGTCAACTGTCAACTGTCAACTGTCAACTGTCAACTGTTTAATCAAATCCTCTTCCTTCCAGGTAGAGTTCACTGTCAACTGTTATCCCTAACAAACTTAAGAAAAGCCCATACCACTCGGAACAATATAATTGCCAAAATGCCCAATGCCCGATGCCCGATGCCCCATGCCCAATCCCCAAATCTAAAATCAGTATGCGTCCACTAGAACTTTTGCTCGAAGGATTTACCAGCTTCCGCCGGGAACAACGTTTAGATTTTTCTCAACTCGATTTGTTTGCAATTACTGGCGCTACTGGTGCGGGTAAATCTTCACTGCTAGATGCGATGACTTACGCACTTTTTGGTACGACAAATCGCAGTGGCAAACAAGTAGCTGATTTGGTAAGTCAAGGAAGCGAGAATTTAAAGGTGCAGTTACGTTTTGCTGTGGGTTTGGCACAGTATCGGGTGACGCGGAGGTGGCGTTTTCGTCCGAAATCTCCCGAGAACAAGGTGATTTTGGAAAGTTGGCAAAATGGCGGTTGGGAAACTTTGGGGACGAGTATTGTTGCTGTTCAAAATACGATTGAACAGATTTTGGGAATGGATTTTGATACTTTTACTAGAGCGATTATTCTGCCTCAAGGTAAGTTTGATGAGTTTATTAAAGGAGATACTTCTAAACGCCGAGAGATTTTGCGGCAGTTAGCGGGATTTGAAATTTTTGAGCAGATGAGGAAGGAAGCAAATGAACTCGCAAAGTTGCTGAAACAAGAACGAGAAATGGTGGAAAGACAGTTAGCCGATTTGAGCGCTCCCTCGAAGGATGAGGTAGACTTAAAACGATCGCAACTTTGGATTTTAGATCGGCAGTTACCTCAGTTCGAGCGCGCTGTTATGGAAGCTCAGAAGGCTGTGGATGAAGAAGAACAGCTATTTTCCCAAATCACTCGCTGGCAAGAGTTGCAACAACAATTAGCGAAATTAAATGCTAATTCCGCCGAGATAGCAATTTTAGCACAGCGCTTAGAAAGAGCGCAAGCTGCCAACCATTTACAGGGAGATTGGGCTTTAGTGCGATCGGCTCGCAGTCAGTATGAAACTGCGGAAAGTGCTGCTTTATCAGCGCGAGAGCGGTTAACTAAAGCTCGCTCGGAGCAAGCAACAGAGCAACAGCAATTTGAAGCTGCCAAAGCCAAATTTGAGGTATTAGCACCACAAATTAAGGCTCGCGAAGATGCTCTAGCTGCTGCGAAAGTATATGAAGAACAGCGCACTCAATTAGACAAAGAAGTTGCCCTCGCCCAGAACAATCAACAGGAAAAACTCCGCTTTCTCCAAGTAGCAGATAAAGAACTGCACGCTGCTAATACTAAAATTCAGGTGGCTGGTTTTCGGGTTACTCAAGTAGCGGCAATGCTCGAAAACTATTCGCCGGGAGGAAAGCATTTTGAAAAATTGCAGGAAGTTGCACCTTTATTGATGGAACTTCAGCTAATTGCCAAACAGGTAAAAACTCAGCGCGAACAGTTGAATAAATCTGTCGCCGAAAAAGCAAGTGCCGAACAGAATTACGTGCAGGTTGCAACTAATTTAGCAGCAGCCGAAATCAGGCTAAAAGAGTGCAGTGCCGAGTTAGAAGCGGTGGAAACTGCTAATGCGGAAGCGGCGCGTTTAGAGAGTGTTGCTGCTGTCAGGATGTCGCTGAATGCTGGGGATAATTGCCCGGTGTGCGGGGGGGTGCATCCTGAGAGCGATTTGCTCCCTGCTTTGCCGATTTCTAAGATTGTCGATGTTGCTGGTTTGCGCCGGAAAGTGGCGGCTGCAAATCAGGTTTTGCCAACTGCTCAAATGGCGGTGGCTGAGGGGAAAAGCGCAGTTTTGGCCTGCGAGCAAAAACAGTCAGAAATTGCTCTAGCATTGGAATTGACAGAGAAGAGAGTTGCTCAGTTGCAGCAGGAAATTACTCAAGTTCTGGAAAATCCTGAGTGGGAAGTCTTGCAGTTGCAGCAGGAGTTGGTTATACTTGCAGAGAGCGATCGCCAATACCGCGAAACCGAGCAGCAATTCCAACTCGCATCCTTGGAATATAACAATTACGAACAAAGATTTAATTTTGCGGTGACGGCTCAGGCTGCTAAACAGCAAGAATATCAAGATGCGATCGCCGAATCAGACCGTCGGAAGCAGCAGTTGCAAATTTGTGTGAATGCGCTTTATCAAATTACGGAATATCAACCCTATGCTAATTTAGCAAAAGCCTTAGCAGAAGACAAGCAAGAGTTGGCAGATCTGCTGGCAACTGCCGAAAAATCCTATCAATCTGCTCAAAATACTGCTATTCAAGCAGCCGAGAGAGAGCAACAAGCAGGGGAGGTTTTTGCACGAGCCCAAGCCAGCAAACAGCAGTTAAACCAAGATTGGCTAGCAAAATTAACAGCGGCGGATTTCACCGAAGAGACATTTTTAGCAGCGGTGGCGACTGTTAGCGAACAATCGCAGTGGGAAAACGCGATTCGATCTGTGCGCGAGTCAAAAATTCAGTTGGAGACGCGGGCGAAGGATTTAAGCGAGGCGATCGCAGGCAGGACTACCGATGAAGATACTTTAGCACAAGTGCGATCGGCAAAACACACCGCTCAAGAAAACTTCAAACAAGCCAACAACAACCGCGCCGAGCTTTTAGCGTGGATTCAAGTAGCCGCCCAAACCCTCGAACAAGCCGAAAGACTGTCCCAGCAAATTACAAATTTCACAGAACAAGAGCAAACCTATCATACCTTAGCACAGAATCTCAAATCCAACGAATTTCAATCCTACATCTTAGAACATTTAGAAGCAGAATTAGTCGGCAGTGCCACCTTGATTTTGCAAGAATTAACCGAAAATCGCTACAAGTTAAAAAACCAAGACGGCGAATACTGGGTAACAGATAATTGGAATGGCGGCGAAGCCAGACGAGTGCGAACCCTTTCCGGTGGCGAAACCTTCGCCACTTCCCTATCAATGGCTTTAGCTTTATCAGAAAAACTATCTCAAGGAGCTCAACTGGGAAGCTTATTTCTGGATGAAGGATTCGGCACTTTAGATGCAGAAACCCTCGAAAGCGTCACTCAAATTTTAGAATCATTGCGGCAGCGAGAAAGGCTGATTGGAGTGATTACCCACGTTAGAGGATTGGGGGAAAGATTGCCCGCTCAAGTTAAAGTGTTCAAGTCTCCGCAAGGCTCTAGAATAGAAATAGAAAGAGTTTAAGTAGAAGGAAGTTCGGCAGCGGATTTTGTAACGGATGTAACGGATGGATGGTAGAAGGAGGAAACAATGACCAAAAGCATCTTATCTGAGAAAGGCTATATTCTATATTTCTTGTGTTTCTTCTTCTGTAAAGATAGGAGGCCACAATTCAGAAACTGGCAATTCCCAACCGCGGAAAAGTTCTGGTACTGTTAAAATATCCCCATTTTGCAAGATTTGCGGTTCGCCAGCAGAGCGATAAATCTTCACTGTTTCGGCATCAGGATCGATCGCAATTCCGACAATCGCTCCGAGTTCAACAAACTTCAAAACCTTGGTTTCGAGAGGCTGAGTGCGATCGCTCTGAGACTTAATTTCTACCACTAAATCAGGAACCAACTGTCCAAAATAACGGGGACTTTGGCGCAATCGTGCGGCGCGCACAAAAGAAACATCCGGTGCTTTTAAGTTACTATCTGGCATGATGAAACCGCCTGCGGAGTCAAAAACTCGTCCGAGACGGCGGGGATTTATCCAAGCGAAAAGGAAGGCAATGAGACGGCTGCTGATTTCGCTGGATACGATGTCGGATGGGCCCATAATTGAAAGTCTCCCGCCTTCTAATTCAATTTGGTAATCTAAACCAGCTTCAGAAAAAGCGGTTTGAACTTGCTCAACATCTTTGACAGTCATGGTTGACATAGGAACTTTCTCCCGTTATGAGCCGATATTTAATTTTAGCACGATTTTGCGTTAGCATAAATTATCGGCTAAACTCCTGGCAAAAATCCCTACTTATCTCGAAATTCTCTGCGTTAACCTGTATGATATCGTTTCCGGTTGTATCGGATTTTTTTTACCGCAGAGGGCGCAGAGGGCGCAGAGAGAGAAGAGAGAGATTCATCATTCCTATGTTACTGGATTTGAGATTAATCCAAGATTTATGCAATGTGTTAATCTGCTTGATATCGTTTCTGGTTGTATCGGATTTTTTTTACCGCAGAGGGCGCAGAGGACACAGAGAGAGAAGAGAGAAGAGAGAGATTCATCATTCCTATGTTACTGGATTTGAGATTAATCTAAGATTTATGCAATGTGTTAATCTGCTTGATATCGTTTCCGGTTGTATCGGATTTTTTTTACCGCAGAGGGCGCAGAGGACACAGAGAGAGAAGAGAGAAGAGAGAGATTCATCATTCCAATGTTACCGGATTTGAGATTAATCCAAGATTGAAGTATACTATATAAATTTGCCTGTAAAATTTCCTATAATATATGATCGAAAATCACCTAACTCGAATGCAATCGGTACAATCGCCAATAATTCCAGTAGTTGGCGAATTAATCCGGCAAAATCCGGGAACGATATCTTTAGGACAAGGCATAGTTTACTACAATCCGCCCCCAGAATCATTTAACAAAATTCCCGAATTCTTCGCAAATCCCGACAATCACAAATACAAAGCCGTCGAAGGCATCCCACAATTACAAGATGCCATCGCAGCTAAACTCAAAACAGATAACGGCATAGAAATTAACAACACAAACTGCATAGTCGTTACCGCCGGTAGCAATATGGGATTTACCAACGCCATTCTCGCTATCACCTCGGCGGGAGACGAGGTTATCATTCAATCACCTTATTATTTTAACCACGAAATGGCGGCTGTTATGGCAAATTGCCGTCCCGTGATAGTAGAAACTGACGCCAACTATCAACTCAATATTGCTGCGATTAAACAAGCCATCACCGACAAAACGCGAGCAATTGTCACTATTTCACCCAATAACCCAACAGGCGTGGTTTATTCTGCGGAATCTCTCCGGGAAGTGAACGAGATTTGCCGCCAACACAATATCTATCACATCAGCGATGAAGCCTACGAATATTTTACCTATGACGGCGCGCAACACTGTTCGCCCGCAAGTTTTTCCAACAGCAGCCAACATACAATTTCCCTGTTTAGCCTTTCCAAAGCCTACGGTTTTGCGAGTTGGCGCATCGGGTATATGGTGATTCCACAGCATTTGCTGGTTTCGGTGATAAAAATTCAAGATACTATCTTAATTTGTCCGCCGGTAATTTCCCAGTATGCAGCCCTGGGAGCCTTGCAAGTTGGTAGAGTTTACTGCGATAATTATCTAAGGGCGATCGCACTTGTACGCCAAGTCGTATTAGATGAACTCAATACTATCCAAAATCTGTGTACAATTTCGCCAGCCGCCGGGGCTTTCTACTTTTTCTTGAAAGTTGACACCGAACTCGATACCATGGAATTAGTAGAGCGATTAATCCGCGAACATCATGTAGCCGTACTTCCCGGGACAACCTTCGGTATGGATAGCGGCTGCTATTTGCGCGTTGCTTACGGTGCTCTAGAAACTGCCACAGCCACCGCAGGAATTAGGAGGCTGGTGAAAGGTTTGAAGACAATTTTAAACAAGTAATATAGGATATTAAAATAATGGTTGTAACTAACTTTAAATCTGAACCCATTCTGGAGAATACCTCCGTTGAAAAAATTGCTACTTTGCGTGCTTTGATGGCAAACTATGACTTAGATTGCTATTTCATCCCAGCCGTTGACGAACACTTAAACTTATCAGTCCCAGCAGCAAAGCAGCGACGAGCTTGGATTTCCGGTTTTACGGGTTCGGCTGGCGATTTGTTAGTTGGCAAAAATTCGGCTTGGTTGTTTGTCGATTCCCGCTATTACGAACAAGCAGAGTTACAAGTCGATGCCGGATTGATTCAAATATCGAAACTCGGCTTGGAAGGAAATTTAAGCTTAATTGAAACTTTAGAAAAATTAGCAACTGAATCCGCACCAAAATCAACTAAGATTAGATTCGGTTTCGATCCGTTTACCGCAGCCACAGAGCAATATCAAAATTGGGTGAAAAAATTTGCAACAGCGGGAATTGAACTCGTACCGATACCGGAGAATTTAGCAGACAAGGTTCGACAAACAACAGAGACTTTACCCGCAATTGACGAATCTCCTATATTTAGCTTACCAGCATCCTTGACCGGAGAAACCGCCACGCAAAAATTAGTCCGAGTCAGGGAAGCGATGCAGAAAGCCAACATCGACTTGCTCCCAATTACCAACCTCAATCAAATAGCGTGGCTGTTCAATCTGCGAGGCTCGGATATTCCCCACATTCCCATTTTCATATCCTACGCGATTGTCACGGCAGATGCAGCATTTTTGTTCACAAATCTCGAACGAGTTTCACCACAAATCGAGCAAGAATTGGCGGCGGCTGTAACTTTGCTTCCCTACTCCGACTATCCGTCAACGTTGGAACGTTGTTTGAATTTGCAAAAACAAGTTCGGGTGCTGTTAGATGCGAAACACAGTACAGCAGGTACTTACCAGTTATTGTTAAACCAGCAAAAAGCTAGCGAAAATAAGATAGAAATAGTTTTCCAGCTAAATCCCGTAGAAGGGATGAAAGCTCGGAAAAATCCGGTGGAAATCGAGCAGATGCAATCTGCCAATTTTAAGGCAAGTCGAGCTAAAACTCTAACTTTAAAATGGTTGAGCGAACAGCTAGAAAATGGTAAAGTTCTTACCGAGTTTGATGTTAAAGAAAGCATCGAAAGTTTTTATCAACAAGAAGCTGACTTTCATATTTTAACATTTAGAACGATCGCAGGTGCGGGAGCAAATAGCTCGATCGTACATTACGGCACTCCCAGCCCCGAAATCACGCTCAAACCCGGAGAATTGCTGCTGCTAGACTCAGGTGCACAGTATCTAGCTGGAACAACCGACGACACCAGAACCATGATAGTCGGGGAACCGACAACGCAGCAAATCGAACACTACACCACAGTTTTGATAGCACACATCAACTGTGCCATGCAGCAATTCCCGAAAGGTACAACCGGATCGCAGTTAGATGCGATCGCCCGTGCGGTATTATGGCAACAACAGCTAGATTACGGACACGGTACAGGCCACGGAGTTGGCGCATTTTTAGCCGGTCACGAAGGCCCCAACGGTATCAGCAAATTTGTCCAATATCCCCTGGAACCGGGAATGATAACCAGTATCGAACCGGGATATTATGAACCAGGCTGGGGCGGAATTCGCCTCGAAAATCTCTATGTTGTCAGGGAAATGCCGTCTAAAAACGGTACGGCTTGGTACGGATTTGAACCGCTGACGTATATTCCGTTCGAGCAAAAATTGATAAATGTCGATCGGCTGTCAACAACTCAATTACAATGGTTAAACAACTATCACGCTTCGGTAGTTGAGAAACTCTCACCCGTATTCGATGCTGCCACAATCGCCTGGTTGAAAAAAGCCTGCACTGCGTCTTGAAAAAATAGGTACGTTGTTGGGCTTTAGCCCTCTTTATTTATATCTTGAAAGAGGGCTAAAGCCCAACAACGTACCTTGATTTGGATTATAATAAATTTGCCTTAAGCAAACGTCTTTTCAATCCAGAGCGACTGCTATATTTATTATGCAGTTGTTGAACCCGTGTTAAAAATTTAACTGTTTGGTTTTGATGATCCGCTAAATCTTGGAGTTTTAAAAGTAACGGCACTACTTCATCGTAAGAGCTAGAAGTTCCTTTTTGAATAAGAGCGTCTATATCTTCCCAAGCAGCCGGTTCTCGCTTCGCCAAAGCTTCTAATTCTCTGATTCGTGCAGCTTTAGCTAGCTCTTTCTTTGTGTATTCTTCCTCTATTTCTGCCTTTTTTGCGCTTTCTAAAAGCTGACGAATTGTTCGTTTACCAGGATTCTCCTCTTTCTTAACTTCTATCATTCCTGATAATTTCTTAGTCAATTCAATAGAGAGATTAGCTTCTCCATTGAGCAAGCGGAGTAAAAAAGTATCTACTTCAGAACGATCGAGTTTTTTGATAGCTTCTTTCAGATTCTTTTCAGGAATTGAACGTTTAGTAACACTAGCACTGATTGCAGCTTTGAGTAGATGCTCATCCAATTCAAAAATATCGATAAAAGCCTGTAACGATGGAGATAACTTGCCAAAATTAGGAGGAACAGGTGGCTCTAGCCTTTCTTTTGCATCATCATCTTCTTCTTCTTCTTCTTCATAATCCTCCTCATCTTCGTCGTCGTCTAATCCCTCAAGATAGGTAATTGCTTTCAACCAAGCCAAATAAAGTAAACGATAATCTCCCTGCAAAATTTCCTGACGCAAACCTATCAAAGAGGATAAACTGCCTTCTCCCTCTATCCAATCATCAAAACCTTCTTCCTCATTAATTAAAATTTCTAAAATGACATAATTATTAAGTTCAGAAACCTCCACTATATCTTCAATGCAATATTTTCGCATCTGTTCTACATCAATCAAACCTTTAGGGAAACGAAACATTAGTTGTATTGTTCCCCAATTAGCTATGTAAAACATAGCATCAAAATATTTGACTAATAATTCTTTTTCATTGCCCGGTAAATCTCCATAGCTATAGACAAAAATAGCTTTACTAGAGCTTATTCTCGCGCGACTAGAGAGTTGGCTGAGTGCTTCTTGTTCGGATTGAGTCAAACGTCGATCGACACTTTGAAACTCGTAATATTGATATTCGCTCATTTTGGGTTATTCTAAGTACATGGAAGAAATGGCAAAAGCTTCTTCAGGGTACCGTAGAAAGTGCCATTTCGGAACATACAAGGCTCGTATTTTTCACTGCTATAGGCATAAAACCCCAGAGTCCAAGCTTCTTCATCACTAAAGTAACGCAGCCGACACAGGTGAAGGGGGGTATTTCGCCTTCTTTCTAAATATTCCTCACGAGATACAGACAAATCTTTCGCCGGAAAATCTAGGGGGACATCAGGTTCTGTATAGGCATCAATGTAACAAAACTGACTGCGAAAACGGATGCCTAGGCGAGTGTACTTACCTGCGTAGTGAGCGGCAGCATAACTGAGAATACGCTGTTTCACCCGTTGTTGCACTTCCGGTGGGATTTTAACTCCTCCTGAATGTGGATCTTTTACCCAAGGGGACATTTGACTGCTCCTGTAGACCGATCGCAGAATTAGTTTATAATGAATTGCTAAGTTGAGTGGCCAACATTTAATTAAACTTTAGAATCAGACGCTCAAGTTTGCGATCGCCCGATTCAATATAACCATAGATATTTCTATTTTTGGAAAAAAGATTGCGTTAACAATCAAAATTGCTGAGGCGGATGATAAGGACTTTGAGGCGCTTGCGGGCAAAAAAAATTAAGGCTAGAAGTTTTATCTAGCCTTAATTTCATTAAGTAAGCTGGTGACAAGACTCGAACTTGCGACAGGCTGATTACAAATCAGCTACTCTACCAACTGAGTTACACCAGCAGTTAAACTTAATATAGCAAACTTATCGCCATTAGCGCAACCCCCCCAGCAAACTTTTTTTTCAAATTCGCCCAAAACCGCTTCCGGTAAGGGCAGAACCGAAATTACTGTCCCCGAGATTCAGAAACCGGGTTTCTTTCTATATTTCTCGTTACTCAACCCAAATTTTTTGTAGAAACCCGGTTTCTCGCTTCCGTGGGTAAAGTTTGTTGAACTTCTCGCTGCTGGCTTCAAACCGGGCGGACTCTGGGCCAAAGCAGATTATCTAAACTAATGACTAATGACTGATGACTAATGACTAATGACTAATGACTAATGACTAATGACTAATCGCAACGCCAAATCTTAATTGTCTCATCCGCGCTGCCGCTGGCTAGCAAATTGCCCGAAGGTGCGATCGCCACCGAGTATACTGTACCCGAATGTCCTTCAAGAGTGCTCAACAGCTCCCCTGTCTGCAAACTCCAAATATTAATCGTATTGTCATCGCAGCCGCTAGCCAAAGTCAAACCGTCCCTACTGATAGCAACCGAATCGCCCCGACTTACATAATTCCGCAAAATATGCACAGCCTCATTCATCCCTAAATTCGCTATACCCTTCCCCTTGGCAGAATTAGAATTTAAGATCCGCAACAAACTGCCCGTGTGCAAATTCCGCAGCTTAATCGTATAATCATTGCTGACGCTAGCCAGAATTTGACCGTCCGGCGCGATCGCCACAGAATTCACCCCAACATTCAAACCCGAAAGAGTCCGCAGCAACTTACCGCTTTCCACATCCCAAACCTTGCTCGTCGCATCCGAACTGCCGCTCGCCAATATCTTACCATCCGGGCTAAAAACCACCGCATTCACATTGTCTGAATGACCCCTCAAAGTCCGCAGCAACTCACCAGTCCGCAAATTCCACAGCTTAATCGTATTATCAGCCCCGCCGCAGCTAGCAATCACCTGCCCCTTCGGGTTGATCGCCACCGAATTCACCTCCATAGAATGTCCTGGGAAAGTACACAATAGATCGCCGTTGTACAAATTCCAAAACTTAATTGTTTCATCCGAACTGCCGCTGACCAACATTTTTCCATCATAGCTAATCGCAACCGAATTTACGCGATCGGAATGTCCCGTCAAAGTGCCAACTAATTCCCTTGTTTCTAAATTCCAAATCTTAATAGTTTTATCCCAACTACCACTAGCCAGAATTTCGCCATCAGGACTAATCGCCAGAGAATTCACAAACGATGAATGTCCCGGCAGGGTGTAAGCGCACCGCCATTTCAGATTTTTTAATTTGTGAGCGAACTCCTTCGCCCGCTTTGATTTCGCCTCAGCTTCCTGTCTGCTTTTTATTGCCTCCTCCTCCAAACGCTTGCGTTCCGCCCTAGCTTTCGCCTCTCGCAGTGCTAACCGCCGCATCTCTCCCTTATAGGTTATTCGCTGCTGCTCCTGAATTTCTTTAAGAGTTTCTATATACGGTAGAGCCCAATCTTGAGAAAACCATTCCTGAGCAAATTCCGCCTCTAAATTAAATAGCTGAGGTTCGTGAGTAAAATCTATTTTTAAATAATACAAATCCGCTAAAAAAGCAGCCAGCAACTTATGAATTGTCACAATTATTTGCCGAATAATCCGCAGTCTCACCTTTTCATCTTTCCCCTCGGCTTCCAACTGGTGATAAACTTCTTCCCAATTCCAAGGCTGCATCGCCACTAGGGAAACATTCTGATTGATTATCCCCCAAAAACCGACATGAAAATTAACTTCATAATCGCTGATGTCGCTGTACAATATAGCGGTTGGCACGGGAGACAAAACAGTCTGCAACCGCTCCACATCAATATCAGAAATAGGGTTTTTGAAATAATCTCCGTAAAACTGAACTGGACAGGATTCTCCGTGCTGGGGGTAGTGCTGGTTCAAAAAAGTTCTCAACTTAGCCGGCAGCTCGATATTCAGATTGTGGCGAAACGAATCCGGGCAATCTTGGCTAATTTTTGCCGGAGCAACTAACAACAGCAATCGGTGCTGCTGCTGCTGCAAAATCTGTTCAGTTTCCTGCCTGCTCAAATTAGAAAACCAGTTGTCCCTGTCCCAAATAATTTGAATTTCGTTCAGCTTAACTCGAATTGCTTCTGATTGAATCTCCCGCATTAACTCGCGGCCGAGCCGGCTAATAGCCCGCTGATCTCTCAATTCTTCCGCCCTAATTCGATTGGCGCGTTCTTCCTTTACATTTTCTTCTTCTATGCTGGCGATCGCAATTAACTCTTGTTCTCGGGCCTGCTGCCGCTGCAAATACTTCACTTGTGCTTTAATCCAGCGGGGGTCTTTTTTGATTTGCTGGTTCAAAGCAGAAGAACCAGACGGCTCAATTTCTGCATAGCGTTCGTTGACAGCACTTGCTCCCAATCTTTCTCCCAATTCGCAGGCTACAGGTTTCAACAGTTCAATTAGGGTGTCTGAGACGGGGCGGGGTAATGACATACCAGTTAAAACTTTTTCTTACTTTGCGGGCGACAAGCAGCCAGTCAGGCTTATCCCGCTGGGCACAGACTCTTAGCACGGCCTTACATTTGGGCGATCTATTGGCGATCTATTTTAGATTTTAGATTTTAGATTTACTCCACAGATGAATCAGGCAGCTAAAACTTGAGTCTGCTCGCGACAATTGTCGGGGCACGGTATCCGTTTTTGAGCGGAGCCAGCGTATCCGTAAGGCGTATCGTACAGCGGCGCAAGCTTAGCACCTTAACTCAATCATAGTGTTTGTACGGTTTACATTTTACGGCGAATCTGAGTGGAAACCACCGAGGCAAAAGACTTGAGGATATTCGATCGACTCTGAGTGCCAGAATTCGTTTTTTTTGTTGCGATTGTTACCCGCCCTTGTCTATAATCGTACTTCCCCACCATAATTACGGTATTCCGACCTAATAACCGTACTTTAGTAGAGGAACAAATATAGTCAGCAACTCAGGGAATCAACGCCACTGAGCTTGTAAGAGCAATCGAGCAAGCTGTGTTGACGGGCCAAGCGTCTTAACTGACTACGTTATTTGAGTCACGACACCCTGGGATGCGTAGCTAGTTCCTTGCTCTGTCATCTGCAATTAAACAGTTTGAAAGTCACGCTCAACAGTGTTGCAGGTCTCTCAAGCTCTCATAACATTGGGCGTTGCCTAACATTACCCGTAAGGGCTTGGAGACAACCATATCTCCGCAGAGGGGCAACCATACCCCTCTACCCCGCAAGGGGATTCACGGCGGTTGAAACCGCTTTCTTCGTTTCCCTCTCAGGACTAAAGTCTCTGAGTTTTCCACTTACCGAGTGTTTTTATGAGCCCGTTGCAACACCTAACTCAACAATTTCACCGACCACAACAGCTACCAATTGGCAAAAATCGATCGCTCGCTGCACTGAAAAGATTTGTGTCGCTATTTGTAGTAGGAATAACTTTAAGTTTGGCAATTGTATCCTGCCAGCAGGGAACCCCGAACAACTCCGCCACCACTCCAGGCGGTGCTAACCCAGCCAAAAAAGGCAAAGTAGAATTAACCCTCGTTTCCTTCGCCGTCACCAAAGCCGCCCACGCAGCGATAATTCCCAAATTTGTCGAACAATGGCAAAAAGAAAAAGGACAAACCGTCACCTTCAGCGAAAGTTATGGCGGTTCCGGTTCCCAAACTAGAGCAGTAATTGACGGATTAGAAGCAGATATCGTACACCTAGCCCTCGCCCTCGACACCTCGAAAATCGAGAAAGCCGGACTCATCCAACCGGGCTGGGAAAAAGAATTTCCCAAGGGCGGCATCGTCAGCAAATCCGTAGCTGCAATAGTTACCCGCGAAGGTAATCCCAAAGGCATTAAAACCTGGGAAGATTTAAGCAAAGACGGAGTTAAATTAATTACCGCCGATCCCAAAACCTCAGGAGTTGCTCGTTGGAATTTCCTAGCACTTTGGGGTTCGATTCTCAAAACCGGAGGAGACGACACCAAAGCATTAGACTTTACTACCAAAGTTTACAAAAACGTTCCGATTCTGACTAAAGATGCCCGTGAAGCTATGGATGTATTTTTTAAACAAGGCCAAGGCGACGCCTTAATCAACTACGAAAACGAAGTTATTTTAGTAGCTCAGAAAGGCGAAAAACCGAGTTATGCTATTCCAGATGTGAATGTGTCGATCGACAATCCGATTGCGATCGTCGATAAAAACGTGGATAGACACGGCAATCGCGAAGTCGCCGAAGCCTTTGTCAAGTATCTGTACACTCCAGAAGCCCAGCGAGAATTTGCCAAAGCAGGATTTCGCCCAGTAGATGAGACAGTAGCCAAAGAAGCAGAATTTGCCCAAAAATATCCCGCCGTCAAAACCCTATTTACAGCTAAAGATTTGGGAGGTTGGGGAGAAATTCAGAAGAAATTCTTTGATGACGGAGCCACGTTTGACAAAATCCAAGGATCTATTAAACGCTAATTCCCGAATTACCCGCTCGTAGTGAGGACTTCAGTCCTCTCCAAACGGTTCGATCGTTCGGACTTCAGTCCTCCCCAAAATATTAGCTTTTCAAGGATTTGCATTCCTTACTACAAACGAAGAAATACTCAAACCTAAATGGCAGTATCATCTCCAGCAACCAACTCTCAATCGGCGATCGCAAATATCAAAAGAGCGATCGGCAAAATCACACTACCTTGGGGAATCACCATCGGCTACCTCAGCCTCATGCTACTTCTCCCAGTCACAGCCATGCTGCTAAAAGCGAGCACAGCAAACCCCGGCGAATTTTGGAAAATCGCTACAAGCCCGATCGCCCTTTCCGCCTACGATGTCACCTTCGTCACATCATTAATCGCCGCCCTAATCAACGGAGTTTTCGGCACATTAATAGCCTGGGTATTAGTCCGCTACGACTTTCCCTTAAAACGCATTGTCGATGCAGCAGTCGATTTACCCTTTGCGCTACCAACATCCGTCGCAGGTTTAACCCTCGCCACAGTTTACAGCGATAACGGCTGGATCGGCTCCCTATTTGCACCATTGGGAATCAAAATATCATTCACTCGCTTGGGCGTAGGCGTAGCCATGATCTTTATTTCCTTACCCTTCATCGTGCGAACTGTACAGCCAGTTTTACACGAAATGGAAAAAGACATCGAAGAAGCAGCTTGGTGCTTGGGTGCTTCTCAATTTCAAACCTTTTGGCGAGTTGTTTTACCGCCGCTCTTTCCGTCAATTTTAACCGGAGTTGCTCTCGGATTTTCCCGAGCCGTTGGCGAGTACGGTTCGACGGTAATTGTAGCAGCTAACGTACCGTTTAAAGATTTAATTGCACCTGTTTTAATTTTCCAAAGATTGGAACAGTACGACTATGCAGGAGCCACAGTCATCGGCACTGTCATGTTAGGAATTTCCCTAGCAATGCTGTTCACAATTAATATTTTACAGGCCTGGAGGAGACGCTATGACGGGTGATATCAATTTATCTAAAAATTACACAGTTCCGCCAGCGGGTTCGTCGCGGGGTAACGAAAAAGCATGGGTAAAGCCAACGTTGATCGGAATTGCGATCGGCTATCTCGCCCTCGTCTTATTTATCCCAACCCTCAACGTTTTTTACCAAGCTTTCAAAAAGGGAATCGAGCCATTTTTCGCCAACTTAACCTCACCAGATTTTCTATCAGCAGCCCAACTTACCCTGCTGATAGCTCTGATAGTTGTACCTATAAACACAGTATTTGGTTTGTGTGCAGCTTGGGTAATCGGCCGCAACAAATTTCCCGGACGTACCCTATTAATCACCATTTTAGACGTGCCGTTTGCCATCTCTCCCGTAGTCGCAGGTTTAATGATTGTACTGCTTTACGGTAGGCTGGGATGGTTCGGCCCGTGGCTGGAAAGTGCCGGGATTAGGATTATCTTTGCTTTGCCAGGAATGGTGCTAGCTACTGCTTTTGTCACTCTACCTTTTGTTGCCCGCGAAGTGATTCCTGTTTTAGAAGAAGTGGGAACCGATCAAGAAGAAGCTGCGAAAACTTTGGGAGCAAATGATTGGCAAATCTTCTGGAATGTGACGCTGCCGAATATTCGCTGGGGCTTGCTTTACGGTGTGATTTTGACAAATGCTAGGGCAATGGGAGAATTTGGAGCTGTTTCTGTGGTATCGGGAAATATTGCTAAAAAAACTCAGACTTTGCCTTTGTTTGTCGAGGATGCTTACAAGCAGTACGCGACGCAAGCAGCTTTTTCCGCTGCGGTAGTTCTCGGTTTTTTAGCGGTTGTTACTCTGGTGCTTAAGGAGATTTTGGAACGAAAAACTACCATTAAGGAAGTTAAGGAATAGTCATTAGTCATTAGTCATTAGTCATTAGTCATTAGTCATTAGTCATTAGTGCTGTCCCCGCTCGCCAAAGTCTAACGTTATTAGTTAGTGCGAGCGTCCCCGCTCGCGAACGTTATTAGTTAGTGCGAGCGTCCCCGCTCGTGAACAGCATTAGTCATTAGTCATTGATAGGGTGCGTCGCCTTCGACAATCTCCTTGAAAGCTGGAAAATCTCGCAGCGAGGCACCCTACCAGATATTGGTGGAATCTGCAAACAGAAACAAACATTGGAGGTTGAAATGTTAAATCACAACAATAACAATACCGAACCTGAATTTGAGCCGATCGACAATTTCCACCAAACTCAACAATCAGACATACCGCACACTGAGTCAGGAGACAGCAGACCAACTCAAACCCGCATTCGGATTCGCATTCCCAAAGAATACCATCAGGAACCTGTCATCTCTAACCTGATTTCGGAACACGGTTTAAAGGTAAATTTTAATGCAGCTTTGTTGGGTGGAAAAAATTCCGATGACGGTTGGTTTGATTTGGAGCTTAACGGTACAAGCCAACAAATTGAAAGTGCTCTGATTTATCTCAACGATTTAGATGTGGAAATCTGGAGCAATTCCAATCATCCCGATGAGGAAACTTGGTAAACGTTTGTAGTGAGGACTTTAGTCCTTATTAAGACTAGGACTGAAGTCCTCACTACGAACCAATTTTATTGCGGTTTTGCGATCGCCCAAACTATCATTCCTTAGCCCAAAAATACCAAATAACATCAGTTTACAGCCGATCGCCGCGACTGATGACTTTTTACTGACAAATATCGATCGCCATTAGTTATTTTTTTGCTTGACATTTATGACAAAACGTTGTACCTGACAGAGTGTAATCGCATCAAAAACTAGGCGCCAGTCTTCTCAAATATTTTTGTAACATCCGGAACAATATCTACCTTGCAAACTTCTACACAATCAAACTAAACTTAGTATATCCTAGGAGAGCATAAAAAAAGGTTTTTGTCAATCTTCCATTGAGGTGAAAGTTAGGGCGATCGTCTTCCAGGGCTTTGTCAACGACTTGCATCCGCAGCGGAATAAGATCGATCGCTGCTGCGTTTGGTTTGTGCTATGAATTTAATGTGTGTGTGTACCAGAGGAATTTAATCATGGAACTCTATAAAGAACGGAAACACCAGATAGTTTTTGCGGATTCACAAGTTAAAGATTGCGAAAGTTTAACGAAAACCGCGAATTCCGATACAGAAGTTATTATTCTCAAGGCCGATCGCGACGGCATCGCGCAAATCGCCGAAACACTTAAACAGCGGCAAAACATTGCAGCAGTTCATATTCTGTCTCACGGCTCAGCAGCCAGCCTGCAACTGGGAAGCACAGAACTCAATCTCAGCAACATTGAAACCTACCGCAATTATTTAGAAAAATGGTTTGCTTTGCCAGCAGCCGAAGCAAACTCGAACTCTTCAACTACTGCTAAACCAGAAATTCTGCTTTACGGTTGCAACGTCGCCGCCACAGAAGCCGGTGTCGCCTTCGTCCAAAGGCTGAGCCAGCTCACGGGGGCAAATATTGCCGCATCCGATAACTTGACCGGCAGTGCCGCGCTGGGCGGAGACTGGGTGTTGGAAGTAACTACAGGGAAAATAGAAACACCTTTAGCATTTTCCCAAGAGGCGAGGGAAGCTTACAGTGGAGTCCTGATTCCCCTTACCCTAGACGTTAACAATTTTAGCGAACTAGACAATGCTATTAAAGTTGCCAACACCAACGATGGCCCAGACACAATCAACATTAAGAGCAACTTTACCCTGACAGGGTTGCTACCCAGAATTACCGGCCCTACAAATATTGTTGGTGGCGGTTTCAAAATCACCGGTACTCCGACAGCCCGAGCCTTTGTCGTTGATAGTACCGGCCCAGTTAACATTTCCAACCTCACCATTGATTCTGCAACAGCAGTAGGAGGAATCGCACCGGCTGGTGGTGGTGGTGGTGGTGCTGCGGGTTTAGGGGGCGCACTTTTTATCAACAGCGGCACTGTAATAGTTGACAGAGTGACTTTCTCGAATAACCAGGCTATCGGTGGTGCAGGTGCTGCTGGAATCGGTGGCAAAGGTGGCACTGCTGATTTCGGTGGTGTTCCCTTTGGAGGCAGCCCAGGCGTTGCTTTCCCAACAGCAGCCACCGCAGGTGGTAGTTTTACCCCCAATGGTAACCCCGGAAACAACGGTTCTCCTGGATTCTCCGCAGGCGCTCCGGCTGGTAATGGTGGTGCTGCTGGGGCAGGTGGTAATGGAGTCGGGCCTGCTGGCGTAGGTGGCATTGGCGGTATTGGTGGCGCTGGTGTGAGCGGCTCTATTGGTGGTGGCGGTGGTGCTGGCGGTGCTGGCGGGAATGGCGGTACGGGCGCTACGACCAACGGTGGCGGTGGTACTGGTGGCGCTGGCGGTGCTGGTGGCTTCGGGGGCGGTGGCGGTGCAGGCGGTACTGGTGGTACTTCTACTCCCCCTGCTCTTGCTGGTGTTAACGGTGCAGGAGGTGTTGGAGGCTTCGGTGGCGGTGGTGGCGCGGGAGCTACTCCCGGTCTCAGCACTGCGATCAATCTCTTTACCCCTGGTGGGACTGCTGTCGCTGCCGCAGGTGGCGGTGGTGCTGGTTTGGGTGGTGCGATTTTTGTCGGCGGCGGCAACTTGACCTTGACCAACAGCACCTTATATAGCAATACAGTCAGGGGTGGAAATGCTGGTGCTGCTACCGCAGGTGCGGGTACAGCCGCAGGCGGTTCAATTTTTGTCAACTTTGGTGCCACAGCTACCCTGACTAACAACACGATCGCCTATAACTCTGCCACAGCAGCGACAGTTGGTACACCGGCCAGTCTGATTGCTAATGGCGGAGGAATTTACAACAACGGCGGTACTGTCACGGTCAAAAATACGATCGTCGCTGGCAACACAGCTACTACCAACCCCGATGTTACAGGGGCATTTACAGGAAACAACAACCTGATTGGAGTTCTAGGCACTAGCACCGGTTTAACAGGTCAGGCATTAGCGGTTCCTCTAGCGACGGTATTAGCACCAGCCGCTGCTGCCGGACTCAACGGCGCAACTGCTCCCGCTCCTTTCACCCTCGCCCTAGTTAGCAACCCCGTCGTCACCACGAGCACTAATCCGGCAATTGGTGGAGGCGACCCAACCATAACGGTAGTGGGCACTACTGCTTTCGACCAACGCGGCACTGGTTTCCCTCGCAAAATTGACAATACTCTCGTTGGTAAACCAACTATTGACATCGGTGCTTACGAGTATGGCCCAGTTGTTCAGGGTCAGAAATTCAACGATATCAACGGCGACGGCGTTAAAGCTGCGACAGATCCAGGTCTAGGGAATTTTACCATTACCGCAGGAACCCCGACTTCTACTACATCTGTCACTACTGCTGTTAGCTCTAGCGTTCCTGCAACTCTCGGTCAGTACACCCTTACGGATACTAAGGCAAACACTGCGATCGCCGAAACGTTACCACCAGGTTGGGTGCAGACTGTCGGTCCGACTCCGCCCTCTACAGGTACTGCTGATGTCCCTAACGCTAACTTCGGTAATTTCCTAAAAACTACGATCGCGGGCAAAACCTTCACCGACCTCGCAGGCAACGGTTTCACTCCCGACGACACCGTATTACCGGGCGTCGTAGTCAATCTCTACAGAGACACCAACGGCGACGGAATATTCCAAGCCGCCACAGATACAGTTGTCGGCACTCCGCAAACGACTACGGCAACAGGAGATTACAGCTTCGCGGACATCGGCCCGGGCAAGTACCTGATACAAGCCGTTCCCCCGGCCAGCTCCAGCATCTCTTTCCCCGCTGGCACAAATCCGGCTATTGCGGTTACTACCGAAAGCGGTAAACCCGTCGTCGGGCAGAACTTCGGCATTTTCAAAAACGTCACTATCACCGGTCAGAAGTTCAACGACCTCAACGGGAATGGGGTCAAAGAGGGCACCGAACCAGGATTAGAAGGCTGGAAAATCTTACTAGAACCACAGACCTTTATCGGCACAGCAGTACCGCGATCGACTACCACGGATGCCTCTGGGAATTACACCTTTACTGAAGTTGGGGCTGGTACATTCCTCCTGCGGGAAGAGCAAAAGACTGGTTGGCAGCAAACTTTCCCTGTTCCCCCAGCCGCCACGAGGCTTACTACCGCAAGTGGCGTTAACATTGCCAACACCGCCGCCCTTCCCACCAACTTCGGGAACTTCCAGGTTGGCAAGATTAGCGGGATCAAATTTAACGATCGCAACAAAAATGGTGTCCAAGATGCCGGCGAACCAGCGCTAGCAGGCTGGAGAATCTACCTAGATGCCAACAACAACGGCACGCTAGAGCCAACCGAAACCGCTACTGTCACCGATATCACCGGTAAGTACCAGTTCAACGACTTGCCATTCGCCACCTACAACGTCCGGGAGTTAGTAGAACCGGGCTGGACGCAAATCGCCCCGGCAGCCAGCGGCACCGCGCCTACCCTTTCAGGTGCCTACAGGATCGCCCTCACCAGCGGTCAAGACTCCCAAAACAACAACTTCGGCAACTTCTTCGAGGCGAGCACGATTAGCGGTCAAAAGTTCAGTGACCTCAACAACAACGGCGTTAAGGATGCCACAGAACCGGGCCTACAAAACTGGCAAATCTTTGTAGATACCAACAAGGATGGAGTCTTCCAACAGGGCGAATTGACTACCATCACCGATAAGGATGGCAACTACACGATCGACGACGTACCTGTAGGCACTCACCAGGTAAGGGAAGTTCAGCAAACCGGCTGGACTCTGACAACCGCGCTCCCTGCCGACGTTGTTATAGCTAAAGCCGGAGAAAAACCCACCGGCATTAACTTCGGCAACTTCTTGCCGCAACCGGGCCAGATCCGCGGTCTGAAGTTCCAAGACAACAACAAGAATGGCGTTCAGGATGCCGGAGAACCGGGTTTACCCAATGTCCAAATTCAGTTGACCAAAGTCGTAGCACCCACCCCAGGAGCTCCTGCTGCTGCTCCTGTTACTACTACCACAGACAACAGCGGCAACTACCTGTTCGCGAACCTAGCGCCGGCAACCTACCGCGTCCGGGAAGTCGTGCCAGTTGGTTTCACTCAAAGCAGCCCCAACCCCGCCGACATCGTGCTGGCTTCGGGCGCTATTGTCAGCGGCATCAACTTCGGGAATTCGGTTATAACAACACCGACACCTTCACCAACGCCGACACCGACGCCAGAACCACCTGGCAGGACATCGCCGACACCGACGCCTGCGCCGACGCCAACACCGACGCCTGCGCCACCGACGCCGCCGACACCGCCAACACCACCAACACCACCGACACCACCGACGCCGACGCCGACGCCGACACCAGAACCGACGCCGACACCGACACCGACACCGACACCTTTAGTGACAGATTTGGTTTGTCCCGATTCCTTCCCCAGGGTTACCCCTCCGAATCTGCCCCCCAGTCCTTCGCGGAACGGTGTCATCAACGGCACTAACGGCAACGATACCCTCGTGGGCAGTGCCAATGCTGACTCGATCTTCGGGTTAGGCGGCGCCGATTTGATCTTCGGCCAAGAGGGCGGCGATTACATCAATGGCAATACCGGCAACGATACTATCTACGGGGGCAAAGATGGCAATACTATCTTTGGTGGTAAAGGCTTTGACCTGATTTTTGGCGATCGAGCTGATGATACTCTTTACGGCAATCGCGGCAACGACTCGGTAAGTGGCGACGATGGCGATGACGTATTGTACGGCGGCAAAGGCGACGACGTGCTATTGGGAGAAGGCGGCGACGACATACTATTGGGCGATCAAGGTAATGACACTCTCTGCGGTGGCGACGGTAACAATACCTTGCTGGGCGGCAGCGGCGACGATATACTCTTTGGTGGCACCGGCGATGACTTGCTCTTTGGCGGCCTTGGCAATGACACTCTGATCGCTAATGGCAACTCACAAGACTTTGTATTGGCAGCGATTCAGGGCACTGACACGATTATCAACTTCAGACCAGAATCTGATTCGATCCAGTTGGTGGGAGGTTTGGACTTCAGTCAACTGTCGTTAACCGAAACTAACGGCTCAACTGCGATCGCGATCGCCAGCACCAACCAGACTTTGGCTATATTGACGGGCGTTGTCCCCAACCGGTTAGCTGCAAGCAGTTTTAACGTGCTGGTGGTTTAATCTGTAGTCCTTAGTAGGCATCGCTTTCAACTTAACGTCAAACCTAGTGGCTGTCTTCTGTTTGGCGATCGGAGCCAGATCCCCCCTAGCCCCCCTTCTTAAGGGGGGGACAGGATTTTCCTCAAAGTCCCCCTTCTTAAGGGGGATTTAGGGGGATCGACGCTCAGGGTAAACGAGAGATACAAAGGTTTTCGGGGTTAAGTTGACACCAATCCACAGTAGGATGCACACTTCGCGCACCTACTCTTAGCTGGACAATCAGGATTAGGGGAACGAAATTCCGTTCCCCTTTTTTTGTTAAATTTGTTGGAGATATTTCAGCAAGTCGGCCATTTCTTGCGGGCTCGGCTGAAACTGTGGCATTGGTGGGGTTCGCCCGCTGGTGACTTGGCGGATCAGCTCGAATTCGGATTTGCGCTCTGAAACTCGGTGCAAGTTGGGCCCAACTTGAGTCTCTCCGACGGATATGTGACACCCCGCACAGTTCATTTGAAAGATGGCGGAACCCTGAAACTGGTCGCCAGTAAGGGAAAGTACGCTTTTGACGTAGGGATCGGCAACTTGAAACTGACGAATTGTCATCGTCGCCAACATGATGGCAAGCAACACCGCTATCGCAAATATGACCAGTCGCTCGATCGGGTTTTTAATTTCATTCGTGGCAATTTGGTGATTCAAAGGAGTGCAAATTTAAAATAGTATCTACAAGAAAATTTATTTCTCATCACATAGCTTAATCGTTTCCAGCGGGGATATCAAGATCTGATACCCCCAGAACTCCCAAGAATAGGAAAATTCATCTGTCTCAGTGCTGGTAATATTAAAATTAGATTGTTAAATCTTAACGTTAAGGAGCTCTCATGGTAGAACCGCTGCTTTCAGGTATTGTTCTGGGTTTAATCTTTGTTACTCTGGCGGGGCTGTTTTTTGCTGCTTACCAGCAATACAAGCGCGGCGATCAGTTGGGTATCAACAAGTAAAAGGGCCTATAGTGCCTCGGTGAAGCGGAGGGGAGGGGGAGGAGATGGGGAGATGGGGAGAGGGGGAGAGGGGGAGATGGGGAGATGGGAAATATCTTTCTTCTTTCGTCTTCTGTTTTCCTTCTTTCAACTGTCAACTCTTCCTTTTGTCAACTGTCAAATCTTCCCTCTTCCCTCTTCCAACTGTCAACTGTCAACTGTCAACTGTCAACTGTCAACTGTATCGATCGAGAATAGCAGCAGTTTCCACGCCTGTCTTTTCCCAGCTAAACAGTTTCGATCTGGCCAAACCTAGTTCCCGCAAGTGCGATCGAGCTTTGGGATCTGTTGCCAGCTCGTGCATAGCAGAGGCTATTTCCTGGATGCTGTACGGATTGACTAACAATGCTGCATCCCCCCCGACTTCCGGCATAGAAGATAGGTTAGAAGTGATGACAGGAGTGCCACAGGCCATTGCTTCGAGCACCGGGAGACCGAATCCTTCCCAAAGACTGGGGAATACCAGGGCGATCGCCCGGTTGATGACTTTCGGCAAATCAGCCGCGGGGAGGTAATTTAGGAATTTTACGCGATCGGACAATCCCAATTCTTGAACCTGGGCCTTCAGCAGCGGCGTATAGCGTTGATCTTCCGATCCCGTTATCCACAATTCGTACTCGGAATTATTGGGTAAAGTCGCAAAGGCTGCTACAACTCGCTGGACGTTTTTATGTGGATTGTGGCGGCCCATATACAGGAAATAATTGCTAGTTGGTAAGTCGAGAAACTTAAAAAAACTGGTATCGTAGCCGGGAAAAATTCGTGTAATTAAAGAACTTGGAATCTTACAAAAGTTAGTAATATCATTGGCGGTTGACTCGGAATCGCAGATGATATGTTCAGCCTGTCGCAACACTTGGGGAATGTAGTAGCGGTGATAAACCGCTAAAGGATCGAAGCGGCGGGGAAATCGTAAAGCTATTAGGTCATGTACTGTAATTATATACCGACAACCGCGAAATAGAGGAGCTTCGGGAATTGGCGAAAATAACAGGTTAGATTTTAGCTTTTTGTATATTTTGGGGATTTGGGTTTGTGTCCACAGCAATCGGTTGATGTGTCCTTTGATTCCTTGTTGTGGTGTGAGGTTGGCTGGGATTTCGTAGCAGTTATTATTGGGTATTTTTTGGGCTGTTAGTAAGGTTGGATTGAGGGTTTTTAGGTGGGGAAATAGGTTTTTGGCGTAGATGGCTAAGCCTGTTGGTTCGGAAATTAGGAAGGAGAGATTAATTAGTAGGTTTGGTTGGGGGTTTGGCATAGCGTGATATGAGGATTGCGGTTTTTTGGTTGGGATTTTTTTTTGATTAACCGCAGAGGGCGCAGAGGGCGCGGAGAGGGGAAAGAAGAGTGGGAAGATTTACAGATGTTGAGGATTGCGGTTTTTTGGTTGGGATTTTTTTATTTAACCGCAGAGGGCGCAGAGGGCGCGGAGAGGGGAAAGAAGAGTGGGAAGATTTACAGATGTTGAGGATTGCGGTTTTTTGGTTGGGATTTTTTTATTTAACCGCAGAGGGCGCAGAGGGCGCAGAGAGGGGAAAGAATAGTGGGAAGATTTACAGATATTGTTGTAAGATTTTGGCGGTTGCTTGTCCGGTTTTGTGCCAGCTAAATTCGGTCGATCGCGCTAAGCTAGCTTTTTTTAAGTGCGATCGCACTTTGGAATCTGTGGCTACTGTTTGCATGGCTGCGGCTATTTCTCCGACGCTGTAGGGATTGACTAATAATGCCGCATCTCCGGCTACTTCTGGCATCGATGACAGGTTGGAAGTGATGACTGGCGTACCGCAGGCCATTGCTTCTAAAATCGGCAAGCCGAATCCTTCCCAGAGTGTGGGAAACACTAGGGCGATCGCCTGATTCATCAGTACGGGCAATTGCGAGTAGGGAACGTAACCGAGAAACTTTACTAAAGATTGTATACCCAATTGTTCTACTTGTGCGATCGACTGTGGGGTGTAGGCGTTGGGTGGCCCGGCTAGCCAAAGTTCGTAGTTTGTGCGATCGGGTAAACTTGCAAATGCAGCAATTAATCTTTCCAAGTTTTTGTAACTATCGTGTCTTCCGGTATAAAGAAAATAGTTTTTAGCTGGCAAGTCGAGAAATCGAAAATTAATATTATCACAAGCTAGGGGAATTGCGGTCATTTTCTGACGCGAAATCTGATAAAAGTTAGCAACATCTGTCGCCGTTGCTTGGGAATCGCAAATAATATGTTCGGCTTGTCGCAAAACCTGGGGGATGTAGTAGCGAAAATAAGCTGTCAGCCGAGAGAACTTTTGGGGGAATCGTAAAGGAATCAAATCGTGAACCGTAACTATGTAGCGGCATTTGGAATATAAAGGCGCTTCTGGAATCGGCGAAAAGATTAGGCTTGACTGCAATTTGTCGTAAATTTTAGGCAATGCAAATTGAGTCCACAGCAGCCTGTTGATTTGTCCTTTTGGCCCTCGATCCGGTGTGATGTTATCTGGGATTGGATAGCAACTATAATTGTCAATTTGCTGGGAAGTGAGTAATGTTGGTTCTAGCTGTTGCAGTTGCGGGAAAAGATTAGCTGCATAAGTTCCGATTCCAGTAGGTTCGGGAGTCAAAAATGACAAATTGATTAACAGTGGATTGGACACAGTTTAGATTAAAATAAACTTTAATATGAACAATATCAGGCGATTGAAACCGCGTCTATATAAACACTCACACGAGAAGTGCAGGTTGCAAAACCGGCAGTTAAAATACGTTGTTTGCTTCAACCAGCAGAGGCGGACATAATTGGTGTAAGCCTGGTTTTAACCGCCGTCTACGTTTCTGCCTTTTCCTTACCAGAAAGAATTGGTTGAAAGCCAGAACCTCGATCGGGAGAAATTAAAATCAGACGATTTATTACTTTAATCCTTTTCCTTCTTTTGTCAAGTCCTGTCAACTGTCAACTGTCAACTGTCAACTGAGTCAATGTATGCTTAAGGTCGATCGAGCATTTGAGCAATCTCGCCTGGATTTGGCAGCCGAATTGTAGCATACTCCTGCTGAACAATCTCAAAAAAACTCTTGACTTTGTGTTCAAAAGGTGGGAGTCTAAAGTTCTGACTGCGTTGCTGTGCGCCAGCTTGAAGTTCTGCCAGCAAATCGGGATTGACAATTAGTTGATGTGAATAGTGGCAAAGTTCCTCAACCGTATTGAACAAAAAGCCCGATCGCCCGTGTTCGACAATTTCCGGTTGTCCACCGCCACAAAATGCGATCGGAGCACAACAGTTTTGCATTGCTTCCACCGTTGCCATTCCAAAATGCTCAAACCTTTGAGGATTGACTTCACCCAAACCGCAGCCATGCCAAAATATACTCGATTTAGCATAAAGCGATTTTACCTCATCTAAGGAACCATTGACTTTAAGTTCGATCGCCCTTGAATCCTGCTTCAACAAATTCTGCACCGTCTTTAAATAAGGATTTTTCGGAACACTGCTACCCGCTAAAATCAGCCGCCATCCTTGAAGTTCATCGGGATAATCTGCTAGCAAATTGCGGAAAGCTTGAATTAGTTCAATTTGCTTTTTTGTTCCTCCAGCTTCAAACTGTCCCACAGCTAAAATACTCTTTTCCTTCGGCACTTTAGCTGTTGCCATTTCTACGGGCGGATACAGCATAAAAGTGGGTTGCAAATTCCAACGTTTCTCCAGCCACTTGACAGTAAATTGACTGTTGGCAATAATAAAAGTGTAATCATCCACAGCAAAATGACGGTTGCGAAAAGTATTCGGAAAGTGGCAGAAAAATACTGATATCGGCGACAGCGGTTTGACTTTTTCGAGTTGGTTGGCGTTGACAAAAATATCGTAATTTTTGCTTTCTCTACCAATTTCATCAAACGGATTTTCCATATCCTCAGCGATGATACTGGAATCGATGCACTGCATTCCGCGTTTCTCGTAAAATTGCAACGGAATAATCTTGATTTTGCATCCTGAAAGGTTGAGCCCGTACCACGACTCTAAGTCAGAAACAGCAACGGGTTTGTTGGCGATGAAGGTAATGTCAAATTCATTTTGCAGCAGCGAGGCGATGGTAGCGACGTATTTTTGTCCGCCGCCGATAAAATGCAATCCGTGATCGTAAATTGCGATCGACATTTTGCGATCGCCCCTAACCACCTCCAATCGAGGTAAAATGCGATCGATCTTCATTCTACTGTAAATCACCGCCAACTTTTCCGTCAACTGCGGCAGTACAGTGGCGACGATTTCCGGCTTCTGACAATCTAGCAGTTTTTTAATCGCCACAAACAAACTCTCAAACAGTAAATCGTACTGTTTGCTAGTAAAAAAATCCGAAGTATGAATTGCTTTAGCTAATTGCAGGGGTTCGTGTTTCGCCAAATATAAAAAACGATTGCGGTTGCAAAAATACTCAGTGAGTTTGCTACCTTTACTCGAACCGCGATACTCATGATGGGCGATAGCTGCGGGAGTATAAAGCATTTTCCAACCGCGTTTTTGGCAGCGTTTGGAAAACTCTACATCCTCAAAGTACATCACAAAATCTTCATCAATCGGCCCGACATTTTCCAGACATTCCCTGCGGAAAAGCACCGCCGCCCAACAAAGCCCTTCTACTTCCCTTTCTGTATTATATTGTCCCGAATCTTTTTCGCCAAAGCCGATATCTTGCCAATAAAAATTAGGTAATTGCTGAATGCCCGCACTATTAATTCGCCCGTCTTTAAACAACAATTTGCCGCTAGCAGCACCGACTTGGCTGTCAGTGTCTAGACGTTTAACTAATATTTCCAGCCATTGACTGTCAAGAGTTGCATCATTATTGAGAAAGCAGATGTATTGCCCTTTTGCTTCGCTGATGCCGAGGTTGAGGGCTTTGGCAAAGTTGTTGGCGGTATTCACAAAGATGCGAACTTTGGGAAACAGTTCGCGCAGGGAACTAACGGAATCGTCTTGAGAGCAATTATCAATTACAATTAAATCGAGTTGTGATTCTGGGTACGCAAGTTTTTGTAGAGATTTTAAGCAGTCTTTGGTGTGGCGCAGACCATTATAGTTAACTATAATAAATGAGCATATAGGAAGTGTAGTCATCTTTGATGCTTTATGGTTGTCGATCGCCCAATTGAGCGGTAATCTCCTGTAAAATAGCAGTATGTTGCTGCTGTACTGCTTTGATTTGCTCTACTTCAGACTGAAAATTTGCGATCGCCCGTTGTTGACTCTCAAGCTGTGCTGTAAGTTCGGGAAACCCGCTGCTGAATTCCGATGTAAGTTTTTTCTCTAGAGTTTGTTGATTTTCTTGCAATTTTTGCAACTGCGTGCTCAATGTTTGCACGACGCGAGTATTGGCAAAATTATAAATTACTTGTCTGTCTAGTACGGGCTTGAGCAATTTTCGGACGATTTTTCTGACGGCGATGACTGCGGAACCGAGCCGCCTTTGGTAAGATGTAATTGGAATGTTATAAATGTCAAAACCCGCTTTGAGAAGGGCAATGTCTTCGTCATCTTCATTTTGGGCGATCGCACTTTTTGCTCTTTCCGGCAGCGGCAACTCAGCAATACCAATTCGCGGCTCCAAAGTTTGGCGCAATTTATCTATAATTTGTTGAGTCGGTATTTCTTCGTACTGCAATCTGTCGCCTCCTTTTAATTTATGGTGCGCCTCGGCACACCATCTCGTAGGGTTAGCAACCCGCACCACTGGGTAAATTGCCCCTACGAGAATAGTGCAAATCCCAAGTTAGACTAACTCGATTTGACTGTCATCACCAATCATAAACCGCAACGCTTTAGGGCGCGGCGGCGCATTTGTGAGTTGAGCTCGCTGCCCGATCACGCTGTCAACAATTCGCTGGTGAATGCCAACAATTTTCGCCCCTTGCAATATTACACTGTGTTCGATATCAGCATCAACCATCGTCACGCGATCGGCAATACTGCTGTAAGGCCCGATAAAGCAATTTTCAATGCGGCAATTTTCCCCAATTACCACAGGCCCGCGAACTGTAGAATTAATAATTTCACTGCCTTCGCCTATTTGCACTCGCCCAATAATTTGACTTTTGGCATCTACTTTTAATTCAGTTGAAGCTACGATACAGCTATCTAAAATGATTTGGTTTGCACTCAGCAAATCATCTTTTTTCCCCGTATCCAACCACCAACCATCTAAATTGCAGGCTTCTACGTGTTTTTCTTGATTGATTAACTGTTGGATAGCATCAGTAATTTCGAGTTCCCCGCGGGCAGAGGGTTGAATTTGATCGATCGCCTCGTGAATAGTAGGAGCAAAAAAGTAAATCCCCACCAGTGCTAAATTAGACGGCGGAACTATGGGTTTTTCTACTAACTGTAAAACTCGCCCGTTCTCATCAACCTTTGCTACACCGAAAGCACTGGGATTAGGAACTGGGCGCAGCAAAATTAGAGCGTCTAGTTTTTGCTTATTAAAATTCTCTAAAAACGGATCTAACTGACTCTGAATTAAGTTATCTCCTAAATACATAATAAATGGAGAATCACCCAAAAATGGTCGAGCAATTTTTACTGCATGAGCGAGTCCCGCCGGCTCTGATTGTAAGATATAAGTAATTTTTGCACCGAAGCGAGAGCCATCTCCTGTTTTTGCCTTCACCTCTTCACCAGTTTCAGGACTAATAATAATCCCGATATCCGTAATCCCAGCCGCCACAATGCCTTCAATTCCGTACCACAGTATCGGCTTATTTGCCACAGGAACCAACTGCTTAGCACCCGTATAGGTGAGGGGACGCAAGCGTGTTCCTTTGCCGCCAGAGAGGATGAGTGCTTTCATTGGGTGAAATCTAAGTTATCCTTTAGGGTTTGCGGTGCTGGCTTGACTTGCCTGCACTTATTCGCTCTCGTTAATTTTAAAGCACAGCTACCCCGCTGGCAATAGCCGATCAAAAAGAAGGAAGAGTTGACAGTTGACAGTTGACAGCACACCAGTTGACAGTTGACAGTTGACAGTTGACAGTTGACAGAAGTAATCAAAGCAGGGGTTTCAGCAATTAAGAACGTTTTTAATATCAATACTTCGGACAGTTTTAGATATAATTGAGTATCTCAAACCTTTGATGGCTATAGGGATGAGTATTTTTTCAATCTTTAAGTAAGCGTCCTGAGTTTTAAAAAAACCATTAAAAATGCCAGGGCTTACGCTGTAACGCTTACAGAGTCGTCAAAAAACTGTCCGAAGTATTGTAATATAGCGGTTCTCAAAAAGTGAGGTATGCCCTATGCCCTATGCCCTATGCCCTATGCCCTATGCCCTATGCCCTATGCCCTATGCCCTATGCCCATGATTACCTGATATGAGATGTCGAAACGCTATATCTTGTCGGTTCCAATCCAACAAATGATTTCTAGCGATCGAGCATTCAGTCATCTAAAATCTAAAATGGTTTAATAGTGGCCGTATCGGGCGATAACTTGACTACCACTATTCTTGTTATTTGTCAACCACGCCCACATCTGATCGCCCACAGAAAAATGCCACCACTCGTTAGGATGTTGCTGAAAACCAGCAACTATCATCGCATCTTTCAATATTTGCCTGTGCAGGTGGTATTGCTGTTCTTGCGCGTCTTTGCTATTACCAAAATAATCGGGATAAGAACGTTCCGATATTTCATCAATCGGAGAACCCATATCAATTTGTCGATTATTTTCATCGACTAAAGTTATATCCAAAGCTGCGCCTGTACTGTGAGGGGGAGGCGTAGCGCGATCGAGGCTCGGCACAGCCCAAAATTGATATACGTGTTCTATAATAACTTGGCGTTGGTCTTCGGAAACTGGAAATTCGCAGCCTTGAGCTACGGCAATTTGATTGAAAGTATAATCTACCATAAATTGCTGAACTTCCACGGGTCGATAGGCATCAAATATGAGAATTTTCAAATTTTGATGATTTTGCTGTAGATGCGTTTTAGCTGCTACCAGATTATCTACAACTCCTTGCCGCAAATAGTAAGGTGAATCTGCTTTGCTGTTGTGATAGGGAGCACCCAACTTTTGATAAGGGTGCGGAATTTCAAAGGCAAAATGTTCGGGTGGAATTGGGACTAAAGGCTCACCGCATTCGTCAATTTCTATTTGCTGATATGGCTTCATATCAAGGTTTTACCTACTTGATGATACTGTACAAAGGTTTGTAGTGAGGACTTCAGTCCTAAAATATTTATGAGGACTAAAGTCCTCACTACAAACACTATAGCAGCATAAATATCTTCATCTTCTAAATCGTCACAATCATCTATAATTTCTTTAGCATTCATACCTGAACAGAGTAATTCAAGAATCAACTCTACTGGATATCTGAGACCGCGAATACAGGGTTTTCCGTGACAGATATTTGGATCGAGTGTGATGCGTTGCAAAAGTTGGTTGTCCATGTTTGAGGAGCCACTGTTAAATATATTCTAAGATAAAGATCGTAACTCTAGCTCGGTTTGTAGTAAAGACTTTAGTCCTCAAAAAAATCAGCGGACTAAAGTCCTCACTACGAACATTTAAAAAAATCCTAACTTTGGCGGTAAGCAACTACTGCATAAAATGGATCGCCGCCTCCCATCCCCAGCATTTGCATAAAACTCGGCAAGCTAGACTGTTTAGCAATTACTTCCGGCTTGCTAAATCCGGGTATGTTCGCTCCTTTGACAGAATTAAAGTAACCCTGAACTAATTTTACCCGATCGCCCTCCGAACCTTCCCGCCAAGCGGCAATTGCTTTCTGATAAAACATCCGGTTGGAAAAACTGATAATTGCTACGCCCCCCGGCTTCAAAATCCGGTGAATCTCCGCAAAAATTGCATCCGCGTATTGCAAATATTGTACCGAAACGCAGTTGACAACCGCGTCAAACTCTGCATCCGGCAGCGGCAATTTAGGATTTGCGTTCAAATTCTGCACGAAATAATGATTCAGTCGGGGATTTTTTGCCAACTCCTCTTCATTCATCCCGTGCCCTTCGACATGAGCAAATTCCATTTCCTCGGGCAAGTGAGACACCCAACTGCTCATCATATCGAAAATCCGAGTATTTGGTTTCAGCCGTTCCCGATACAAGTCGGTTAGTTGCTGAATGAATCCCTCGTCTACGTGCGTCACAAACCGGGGATAGGAATAGAACAGATTGTCGTCTGTATCGTCTAACTTGGTGCGCTGATTTTCTTGGAGTGGCATAACGTGCGATGTGCGATCGTAACTTTACTCTTCTTATTTTACTAATAATTAAGAAATGTAAACAGATTCCCCAGGATAAACTTTCCAGCACTCGCCTGCTCCTGTTTTAAATCATTATCTTCAGAGTTTACTCAGTATTTTTATTATGCAAGACTCTGCTTCATTCAGCTTGTCACCACACATTCCGGCTCGTTTATACGTTGATTCAAGACCAAGAATAGCTGAATGAGCGGCTTCAAAATAAGGCAGTATCTGGCTCTTTATAGACGGATCGATCGACTCATCTTTTTTTAAATTATCGCACAGGCGAGACACGGCCCATTTGGCATCACTCATCATTGTTGTTTCGTAGGCTTCTTCCACCTCGGATTGGGCGTTCTTTAATTGCTGAATGATTTGATGCAATTTTTTTCTTTGCTCTTCGCACATCACATTCATCACTCCTTGAGAGACTAAATTATATAGGAATAGAACAAATTATTATCGTCGGTATTATTTAACTTGGTGTACTGATTTCCTGGGACTACAATAAAGTGCGATCGCAACTTTGAGCTTCCTATTTTAGGAATAATTAAGAAATCCAAACAAGTTTGACGAAAATTTAGCTGTTTTTTGCGATCGAGCGTGGGCGATCGCCCTCATTATACTGACTTACTTGCTGCCGACTCTATCTCAAATCTCAAATCCGATGACCGAAAATCTGCGATCGCCCCTTGACAGCTCCCAAATAACATCTTACACTTATAGTAAGAACGCTAAGTAATAAACAGATGGTTACTACATCGACAGTCGATCGCAAATATCTAGCTAGGTGGCACGACGTTCTCGCCCCCCACAGCCTGGGCTACCGCATCAAACTGCTAGGGCAGCTAGGGACTCGCAGGTTGCAAGAAATCCTCGAACCATTTGGGCTGACACCATTTCACTGGTTGGTACTCTGCTGCTTGTGGCAAGAAGACGGCTTGCCAACTTCCAGTATTGGCGACAAACTGCAACAGGTAGGCGGTACACTGACAGGCGTGCTCGATCGCATGGAAGAAAGAGGTTTAGTCCGCCGCGAGAGAGACACGCGCGATCGCCGCATTTGGCGCATTTGGCTGACAGACTCGGGTACGCAACTGCAAGAGGTGTTGCCGCCGCTGGTAGCAGATATCAGAGAGAAGTCAATGACTGGAATTTCAAAGGCCGATCGAGAACTCTTCTCCCAATTGATCGATCGGGCGATCGTCAATCTTTCCTAAACCGCCAACAAATAGCTCTTTCGACTGAAGTGCAGCAGCATCTACCTCAACTACATTAAAAACAACTCAAAAATATTACGCATCCTTAAAAAAAGCAGTCTTACTAAATAAAAACTACGCACCCTAAACAAACGACATCTTACTAAAGTATCAGGAGTCAAATACCATGAAAGGCACAAACGAAATCAACCCAGCAGAATTCAACGGTAACGGCAAAGGCAAAGCAGTAGCTGTCTTAGAAAAGCCGATCGACAACACCCAAGCTAAAATGGTGCCTGTCATACCCGCCCCCGAGACAGAAGTCAGCGCCCCCGCAGAGCTAAAAACCAGCCCAGAAACAGAAATCCAAGCACCCCTACCGGCGCCGGAAACACCGAAGAAAAAAGCCCCGAAAGCGATAATTTTAGCAGCGCTGGGCATCGGGGCGATCGCAGCAGGCAGCTTTGGCTACAATTATTGGCAATACGCCTCCATCCACCAAGAAACCGAAAACGCCACAGTAGCCGGACACATCCACCAAGTCAGCAGCCCCATCAACGGTACTGTCGGCGAAGTCTTAGTAGAAGACAACCAACAAGTAAAACCCGGCCAACTGCTGATTAAACTTGACCCCCGCGACTACCAAGTTAAACTGCAACAATCCCAAGCAGCCCTAGAAAACGCCCGCCGCCAAGCCGAAGCAGCCCAAGCGAATATTTCCCTAGCCTCTCAAACCAGCCAAGGTAAAACAGCCCAAGCCCAAGGAGATATCAGCACCGCCAACGCTGGCATTTCCACCGCCCAAGCAGCAATTAGGGAAGCCCAACAAGGCGTACCCGCAGCCGAAGCCGCAGTCGCCCAAGCTGAAGCAGGCGTACCCGCAGCCGAAGCCAAAGTCGCCCAAGCCGAAGCCGGAATTCCCCAAGCCCAAGCTAAAGTGACGGAAGCCGAAGCCGGAATTGCCGCAGCCCAAGCTCAGTTAGTGCAAGCGCAAGCTAATCTTGTGAAAACGCAAGCAGATTATAGACGGTACGAAAGTTTGCAGCAAGAAGGTGCGATCGCCCGCCAGCAACTAGACGCAGCGAGAGCAGCCTACGAAGTCGCCCAAGGCCAAACTACCGCAGCCCAACAAGGAATTGCCCAAGCTAGAGCGCGGTTAGCCCAAGCCAAGGAAGGCGTAACCGCAGCCCAAGCAGCAGTAGCGCAAGCTCAAGAAGGAGTAAAGCAAGCTGAAGCTCAAGTCGCACAAGCTAAAGTCGGCATCGCCAGCGCCCAAGCTAAAGTCGCTGTAGCCCAGGAAGGAATCAGCACCGCCGAAGCCAAACTGGCTGCATCGAAGGGCGGATTGCAACAGGCTCAAGCTACGGGCGAGCAAACTAAGGTCAGTCGATCGCAGTATGATGCTGCTAAGGCTGCGATCGCCCAATCGGAAGCTGCGGTGAAAGACGCTCAACTGCAACTTTCCTACACGAATATCACCGCACCCGCCACCGGACAAATCGGGCGCAAATCGGTTGAAGTGGGGCAGCGGGTGCAGTCGGGAACTCCGTTAATGGCGATCGTCAGCAACGATTTATGGGTAATTGCCAACTTCAAAGAAACGCAACTGGCAAACATGAAACCAGGCCAAAAAGTAGAAATCAAATTAGATGCTTTTGGTAGCCGTAAATTTGAAGGGCGTCTCGATAGTTTCTCACCTGCTTCTGGCGCTCAATTCTCCCTATTGCCTCCAGACAATGCGACGGGAAACTTCACCAAAGTAGTGCAGCGGATTCCAGTGAAAGTTGTGTTTGATGCCGACAGCATTAAAGGTTATGAATCGCGAATTGCACCGGGGATGTCTGCTACTGTCAACGTTGAATTGAAATGATAGAATTTTAGAAGTCGGGGATTTGATTTTTTCGGGCTTTGGCGCCTAGCACCATAAATCCTCGACTTTTTTGTGGGAGTTGGAAGATTTTGAAAAGTCAGGAATTTGATTATTTGCGGTTAATGGCGATCGACCTTATAATATCATTTTGTAAAGTTAAGCTCCCTATTACTTGAGTTTCTGAACAAACCATTCAATAGAAGCACTCATTGTCACAATATTTTCAGAGTCCACGATGTCAACACTAATAGATAACATTGCTCTACTTCTTGCTTCTAGAGCATTTATAAACCGCTGAAAATCGTCATCGGAAACTTGAGCTTTTCCATAGATCTCTCCTGTCGCTGGTTTCTTATATTTAACTTCAACTCTTCTCACCACTGGAACGTAGTCAGATAAATTTCCCTTGAAACGACTTAATAAATATTCTCCACTGCAAGCTTCAGCCAGAGCGAACTGAGCACTCGCATGAACAGTACCCAGGTGATTTTGGTAATTGGGAGAATTGCTCAGTTTAAGCAGAACTTCACTGGAGTGACTCGCTTTCTCAATGCCAATAAAACTGTTGAACGGTACTTCAATAATCTCCAAAACTCACCTCTGTAAATAAATTTGATAATTTGAGATAAATCAGCAAAACGCTCATCTTTATCGACGCGCGCAATCAAAAATCCACTCGATCGATTAGCAAGAGCTAAACTCACACTTGTGGTATAACTTCATTACAGTACCATGAAACTACGAAACTCGCGGTGACGATCGCGCTGACTATGCCTTGGCTGCGAGGATGTGATGTTTTCGGTTAAGGGCGATCGATAGATAAATAAATAAATAAATAAATAAATAAATAGATAGATAGATAGATGACTACTCTAGCTGGCAATCTCTTGTTTCATATATAGAAAAAAATTAAAGAATTTGGAGAAAATTATGTAATTAATTTTGCTTTACTCCTTAACTCTTTCTGACTCTCACGATTAACCAGTTGAAAGACATTCTTAATATCTCGATCGCCTTGAATCATAATTGCTGTCACAACCCTAAATAAAAAAATTGGATCAAACAACAATTTATTGCTTTAATTTGTTGGTGGATCGCAGGGTGTTAAATTTCATTTCTACGAAGACTCTATATCCTTCAGTTTGCGCTACGGTACTGTATCAGCCAAATCGCCAAATGTCAACTTTGACTCAATTATTCGATCGCACATCCGAACTCCAGCCTCAAACTGTACTATACTATAGAGCGTCCCACTGGCGACCATCACTCGCGAACACCCCGATCGCACTCCGATGAGTAAATCTAAAATATAAAATCTAAAATCGACTAATCTATTACTTACTATAATGAAAATTGCCACCTGGAACGTCAACTCAATTCGCACCCGCCTCGAACACGTTACTAACTGGTTGCAAACCAACCAAATCGACGTTCTCTGCTTGCAAGAAACCAAAGTTACAGACAAAGACTTTCCCCTGCAACCCTTCCTCGACATCGGCTACAACTGTTACATCTCCGGTCAAAAATCCTACAACGGCGTCGCTATTTTTAGTCGATCGCCCCTGTCACAAGTCAGCGCCGGATTTTCCCCCATTCTCGGCACCGAAACCACAGGTATCTTCGACGAACAAAAGCGTCTCATAGCCGGGGTTATAGACGATATTTGCATCATTTCCGTATACGTTCCCAACGGTTCCGAGGTTGGTTCCGAGAAGTATCAATACAAACTGCATTGGCTCAAACTGCTGCAAGAATACCTGAAAATAGCACTAGACAAATCGCCCAACCTGTGTATTTGTGGCGACTTCAATATCGTACCGGACGATCGAGATATATACAATCCCAAAGCTGCTGCAAACTCCGTTGGCCTATCAATACCCGAACGCCAAGCATTAACAGAAATCACCGAATTAGGATTGAGCGACCCCTTTCGCAAATTCACCTCAGAAGGCGGACATTATAGTTGGTGGGACTATCGCGCCGCCGCATTTCCCCGCAACAACGGCTGGAGAATCGACCACCATTATCTCAGCATTCCCCTGTACGAACAAGCAAAAAACTGTACAATAGATATTGCTCCCAGAAAATTAGTCAAACCCAGCGATCACACCCCCGTAATTGTCGAAATTTGAATTATCAGTTATAAATTTAATAACAACTCACATCGGGCATAATTCTCAATAAACTCCTCAGTCCTCTTCAGAGGACTTAAGCTATGAGGCAGGGGTTTAAACCCCTGCCGGACTGCGACGGTAAGTGCAAAATCTCAATAACAACCAACACCTAAAAATCATGTTCTTAGTAACCGGAGCAACAGGCTCCCTAGGCCGCCGAATAGTACGAGAAATCAGACAGCAAGACAAACCTGTCCGCGCATTTGTTCGCCTCGCTTCTCGCTACTCAGAACTAGAAAACCGAGGCGCCCAAATCTTTATCGGCGACTTAAAACAAGACAAAGATATTAAAAAAGCTTGTCAAGGAGTGCAATACATCATCAGCACCCACGGCACAGGCGGCGACGTTCAAGCAGTACACTACCGCGCCAACATAGAACTGATAGACTGCGCCAAAGAAGCCGGAGTGCAGCACTTTGTCTTTCTTTCGGTACTGGGAGTCGATCGGGGATACGAAGATTCAGCAGTATTCAAAGCCAAGCGAGAAGTCGAAAAATACCTGCAAAACAGCGGATTAAATTATACCATTTTGCGGCCAGCCGGTTTCGCTTCGAGCTTGCTGCCCCTAGCAGAAAGATTTCGAGAAACCGGGCTTTACCTGCTGATTGGCGACGGCAAAAACCGCACCTCTGTTGTCAGTACCGACGACTTGGCTCGCATCGCAGTAGACTCACCAACAGTAGAAGGCGCGCGCAACCAAATTTTATCAGTCGGCGGCCCCGATGTGCTGACCAGAGACGACATTGCCCGGATTTTCGGACGCTTGTTCAATCGCGAACCCGTGGTAATCAACCCGCCGTTGATGGTATTTGATGGCTTGCGAAATGCCTTGGGTTTGTTGAATCCTCAGGCTCAAAAAGGCTTGGGAACTTTGCGGGTATTGCTGGGTAACGAGTTTTTCTGTACTCCCGAAGAAGTGCAAAAATTGGAGTTAATCTACGGCATCAGAATGGAATCACTAGAAAGCTTTTTGCGGCGCAATTTGAGCGTTTAAAAAACTGGTTTGCAGTTGGCACGCAACCGCAACTGCAAACCTTTTAAGCAGACATAGGTAGAACTTCAACACTACCAATATAGCGAGTATTAGTTATTGGCGGAGCAGTCGGCTTAGCAATCAAATAACCTTGGACAAAAGTTGCTCCCCGTTTCCGTACCCAATCGAACTCCTCCAAACTTTCCACACCTTCAGCAACTGTTTTAATCTCTAATTTAGCGGCAACTTCCAACATTTTTTCAGTAATTAGCGCCTTATAAGAATCTTGATGGACGTTCCGAATTAATTGCATATCCAACTTAATAAAATCTGGACGCAACTGGTGCATCAAATTTAAATTAGAAGAACCGCTGCCAAAATCATCCATTGCAATTAAAAATCCCGCTTCTCGGTAAAACCTCAGAATCTTAATCAAGTGATCCATATCGGGAGGGTGTTGAGATTCCGCCACTTCAAAAACAATATTGCTATGAGGAATTCCCGCTTCATCAATAGCCTGCACAGTCCTTCGCAGACACGTAGCGGGATCGTAAACAGAAGTAGGAGAAAAATTAATAAAAAGTAGTTCTTTGATACCGTACACTTTGGCTTCCCCAATAGCGCGAGTCCTGGCTAAAGCATCTAGTTGAAAAATTATACCCGCTGATTCTGCTTGGGCAAAAATCCGACTCGGAGGAATTAAGTTTCCTTCCTTGTCAATTCCTCGGAGTAGCGCTTCGTGGGCAAAAATTTTAGAAGTATCTGAGGTATGAACAATCGGCTGAAAATGTGTAGTAATGCGTTCTTCGGACAATAAATCTAACAGCCAATCAGATTTGCTGAAGTTAATAAAAGAGTCTAAGGAAGTGCTGCGATAAAAATCGTTAAATTGGGGTTGTTCAACTTCGCGCATCCACAAAACTTTGGTCTCTTTCAACTCTTGATTTGTCAGCTCTGATGATGCTAGAGAGCTAAACTTTTCTTTGGCTATTTCCTCAATCGCAACGTGCAAACACTTGCTCTCTTCTAAAAACCGGAATTCAAGTTTTGCCTTGGCCAGTGCAGAAATAATCTTGTTCAAAGTGTGCGATACAGGAAACCACAGGTATAAACCTCCGCTACCCTCTATTTTTTCGGGTACTGTTTCGCAGCGAGAGCAGGAGCCGAAGGTTTTGCCACTTCTTTGCACTAGAATATCCTCCGATTTTTGGATCAATTTTCAAACTGCTCGCAATTAATCCTTAATATAAGCTGATCCAGCAATTAATACATCTATCTCAAGATGTAAATGTTGATGAACTTTTTTTGAATAATCATTTCCGTATTTTTACTTGTTTGTGGTTTCCAACTAGGGCAAATTTTCTCAGCATTGAACAAGTAAGTGTAGTTAAATATAGTCCGAAATCCCAAGAGAGGGAGAAGCCAAAGACTTGCTCTCTACTCTCTACTGCTGCTCAGATTGTTGACACATTATTATCTAATTGCTTTTGCAAAAACAGCGGCTACAGTTGATTTTTTTGCTCATGGGAATTAACACGCCCGATCGACAATTTCAGCCCCACTAAGCTGCGGATCCTCTAAATTATCTGTTATGTTTTAGCGAAATATAGCCTTTCGATCTCCCATATGAGGTACTATGCTGCATAGGGCATACTTTACCGCGCGATCGAACCGGTATACCAGCGGAAAACGGCATATCATAGGAGAGCTACAAACCTGAAACCCGTTAGCTGTAAGGAATTAAATGCAATCGGGATGACAGGATTTGAACCTGCGACCCCCTCGTCCCGAACGAGGTGCGCTACCAAGCTGCGCTACATCCCGAAATTAGTCAATAGATTTTTATTATATCACATTTAAGTGAAAACTTAGCAACCTCCTAGTATAATGTTTTGTAAAACACTACTCAGGCGGAGGCAGGCGTGACAGTTAAGCCCCAGTGGTTGCGAGTAAAAGCCCCCCAATGGGAGCGCGTCGGCAACGTCAAAGAAATTTTGCGGGATTTATCCCTGAATACGGTTTGCGAAGAGGCTTCGTGTCCGAACATCGGCGAATGCTTCAACGCAGGTACTGCTACATTTTTGATTATGGGGCCGGCTTGTACCCGCGCCTGTCCTTACTGCGATATCGATTTTGAGAAAAAGCCCCAAGCTTTAGATCCGACGGAACCCCAAAGATTGGCGCAGGCGGTGCAGCGGCTCAAACTCAATCATGTTGTGATTACTTCTGTTAACCGGGACGATTTGCCGGATGGGGGCGCGTCTCAGTTTGTCGAGTGCATTCAAGCTGTACGATCGACAATGCCGGATACAACTATAGAAGTTTTGATTCCCGACTTGTGCGGCAACTGGCAAGCTTTAGAAATTATTCTCGCAGCCGGGCCCGAGGTACTCAACCACAATACCGAAACCGTAAAGCGACTTTACCGCAAGGTGCGGCCGCAAGGAAAGTACGATCGCAGCCTGGAACTATTGCAACGCAGCCGCGAACTCGCACCTGGGGTTTACACCAAATCCGGCATCATGGTGGGACTGGGGGAAACAGATGCCGAAATTCGCGAGGCGATGCAGGACTTGCGGGCAGTTGGCTGCGATATTTTGACCCTGGGACAGTACCTGCAACCGACTCAAAAGCACTTGAACGTTGAAAATTTTGTGCCGCCGGAACAGTTTGATGCTTGGAGAGAGTTTGGCGAATCTTTGGGATTCTTGCAAATTGTCGCTTCTCCCTTAACTCGCAGTTCCTATCATGCCGAACAGGTGAGGGAATTGATGAAACTTTACCCGCGCTAGTAATTTTAATTGGAGTGCACTGACGCGAGAGAGAATGATTGTCACTCAAAGTCGATCGGGTAACAGCATTGGTGACAATTTAAGCGAGGGAAGTATTTGTCCCTCAGCAATTATACTTAAAATTTGCTCAAATTTTGGGTGAAAAACTGAGATTTAGGCGATCGTCTTCGAGGGCTTCGCCAACATTCGGAGGGCCATATTTATGCCCACTTACCCCCGCTAATTTTTCAATACTCTCAAAAGCAGTTTTTTAAGTAATCTTACTGATTGACAAGTGCAAGGCCAGTTTTAACTTTTCAACAATCCGGTAACAGCGATGAAAACCTACGCTTTCTGTGCCAGCGGGAGTTCAAAAGACCCGGTTTTTGATGCTGCTCATATTGGGTGAGGTTAAAAGGGAAGCCCCAGCCAACACCAAAAAAGTTATAGATCGATCGCCATATCCAACTCCCAACCTACGCCAAATACATCAAGAAACCGGGTTTTTTCTGGGAATTCCTGGGTTTAAATGCAGAATTTTTGTCAGGAAACCCGGTTTTCCCCTTAACCGCCAACTCGATAAGGGAGGCTCTAAAAACAATGAATCTCATATGGTGCAAGGAATTAAGCTTCCTGTGAGCTGTGGGTATTTAATCAAGAACGCAGGATTATATAAAGTTTTATTAAAAAAATCCCTATTTTTCCGAAGTGATCGGGAACCAGGTTATTAGTGATGAAGATTAACTTAACTTCTGACGAAGGTCACTTGTTTATAGCCAGTCTCTATCTATACTAGCTATATAAACAAAGAAGTACAACGCACTTTTCGGGCCTTCAAACTGTTACATCAGAAAGTTCTTAGCGTTTTCCCGAATCTTGGTAAAACAAGTGGGGCAGCAAAAGTTCGATCTCGACCACAGCACAAAAGTCAGAAAAGTTAGTAAAGAAACAAACAGCGGTGATGCTTCGTCTTAACAAAGTGGGCATCATAATTATAAATAACCGCTAAGCGTAGCATCTTTTCACCCGGAGCCATTGAGAAAATCACTATGCCAGCCACCTCTTTTTACGCTCAAGCTGAATTCGACGAACAACTGCGAGTCAATCCCTTGCAAGATGTAGATGTGTTGGATGAAGATGCTGAAGAAGCTGGAGACGAACCCATCGACCAAGACTCAGCAGAGACTGAAGATGCAGACACAGCATCCAAATTGCAAAAAAATGCTAGCCGCCGCACTACAGATTTAGTGCGTCTGTACTTACAGGAAATCGGTCGGGTGCGTCTCTTGGGTAGAGACGAAGAAGTCTCCGAAGCTCAAAAAGTTCAGCGCTACATCAAATTGCTGGAATTGCGGAATACCGTCGCCTCCCAGGAAGAAGGGCTGATTCAAAGCTTCGTGCATTTAATAGAAGTGCGCGATCGCCTGTCTGCACAATTGGGACACAAACCTTCCCTGGAACGCTGGGCATTAACTGCCGGCATCAGTGACGTGCCAGAACTGAAGCGAATTATGTCCGAAGGCAAGCGCCAGTGGGCAGAGTTGGCAGAGATGACGGTGGATGCGATCGAAAGAATTCAAGCTGAAGGCATCGAAGCTAAAGACCACATGATTAAGGCGAATTTGCGCCTGGTGGTTTCGGTGGCGAAAAAATATCAAAATCGCGGTTTAGAATTGCTCGATTTAATACAAGAAGGTACTCTCGGACTGGAACGAGCTGTCGAAAAGTTCGACCCGACACGGGGCTATCGGTTTAGCACATACGCTTACTGGTGGATTCGCCAGGGAATCACGCGGGCTATAGCGACTCAAAGCCGCACCATCCGCCTCCCCGTCCACATCACCGAAAAACTTAACAAAATCAAGAAAGCCCAGCGCAAAATTTCTCAAGAAAAAGGTCGCACAGCTACGATCGAAGATATCGGCGTCGAATTGGACATGACTGCCGCTCAAGTTCGGGAAGTATTGCTGCGAGTTCCTCGCTCTGTTTCTCTGGAAACTAAAGTGGGCAACGAAAAAGATACAGAGTTGGGCGACTTACTCGAAACAGACAGCATCTCGCCAGAAGAAATGCTGATGCGAGAAGCTCTGCACCGCGATTTGCAACAATTGTTGGCAGATTTGACTAGCCGCGAACGAGATGTAATTCTGATGCGCTTTGGTTTGGGCGACGGACACCCCTACTCCTTGGCAGAAATCGGTCGCGCTCTCGACTTGTCCCGCGAGCGAGTCCGCCAAATTGAAGCCAAAGCTTTGCAAAAACTCCGCCAACCCAAGCGTCGCAACCGCGTGCGCGACTATCTGGAGTCTCTAACTTAAGTTAGCTGGTGTGCATTTACTGCCCAATAGGGTTTAGAGCCTCGTCCTTCTTATAGGACGGCTTTCATAATTGGCTATGTATTGTTGGTACCCGAGCGCTAAAAATCCGGTCTCAATTCTATAATGGCAAAACAATCCTATAGGTTGAGGCATCAAACTAGGATGCTCGGCAATATCAGACAAGGAATGCTTGCTTTGTCTGTTTAAATCCAGAATCCCCATTCTTCAAGGTTCGGGAGTAGGTCAATGTATTGGTAATGTCCGTTTCTGGCTCTAGGTAGAAGGCAGAAGACAGAAAGCATAAAACAGAAGTAATGATTGTTACTTCTACACGATTTCTCTGTCCTCTGTCTAAATTTTTATCCCCAGCTTTTTTCAATAAGCTCCGATATTTGCAAAATATCTCGCTCGTTATGTATTATTGTCAATAGGCAGACTTTCTTGAGAGGGTCACTATGGCACTTTACACCGCGTCCTCATTCAAATCCGAACTCAATGACAAAGGCTGGCGGATGACTCCCCAACGGGAAACCATCTTGCACGTGTTTCAGAACCTCCCCAAAGGCAACCACCTGAGTGCGGAGGATTTGTACACTTTGTTAAAAAATCGTGGCGAAAACATTAGCTTGTCCACCATTTACCGAACTTTAAAGTTAATGGCAAGGATGAGCTTGCTCCGCGAACTCGAACTAGCCGAAGGTCACAAACACTATGAAATAAACCAGCCTTACCCGCACCACCACCACCATCTAGTCTGCGTTCAGTGCAACAGAACGATCGAATTTAACAACGATTCGATTTTGAAAATTGGCATGAAACAAGCTGAAAAGTCTGGGTTGCACCTGCTAGACTGCCAGTTAACGATTCATACGGTGTGCCATGAAGCTTTGCGGATGGGATGGCCGTCTTTGGTTTCTAGCAATTGGTCTTGTCCGAGGTCGATCGCCCAGAATGGCAACAGTGCTCCTGATGCAATCGAGTGATAATACACTATTTTGGCATTTCAAGTACGGTTTGTTACAATTTTTAGCAAAACATCTTCGGCGCAAGTGCGATCGCACTTGCGCCGAAACCGAGTTTCTGGGGGACAATAGATCCAGATCGGGAATGAGTCAGGAACCAGAAACCAGATTTATTTGATGTCGCATCCGCAACTTGGGTGCTAAAAAGTTTGGCTCAACAAATCGTCGCTGCTCACCCCGTAACTGCGCACAGATCGATCGAGAGCGTCTTTCGTCGGAGCATCAAAAACTCCGGTAATTGAGCCTGTATAAAAGCCGAGGCCTTGCAATCGTGTTTGTAATTGGTGAATGCTCGATCGAGAATTGACACTGCTAATCGGCACAGCAGGAACAGTAACTCGCCCAGCTAACCCGTTTTGGATTGCGGCCAAAGTTGCCGGAGTGGCAATACCCGTAGCCGGGGACAAATTGCGCTCGCGTTGAAAGGACAGCACCGCCCACTCAGTCTCGGCTCCAAATACTCCATTCACCGGGCCAGGGTTTTTCCCCAGACTTCTGAGCGCAGACTGAAGCTGTCGGACACCAGGCCCAGTATCCCCCCGCCGCAGACCCGTTGCAACGGGCTGCTGCGGCTTTGCAGCCTGCCTGTTGGCTTGTCTCAAAGCCGATCGAGTGCTGCGATCTACTGTGCCAGTCCCGGACAGCCCGCTATCTCTCTGAAATCGGATCAAAGCTTCTTGAGTTGGTCGATCGAACCAACCGTGAATCTGGCTCCTGTAATAACCCAATTGTTGCAGCCGCCGTTGCAACAATTCTACTTCTCTGCCTGTGTCGCCCAAATCCAGAAAATCTCCAGCATTATTACTCTGCTCGTCATTTTCTCCTGGATATACAGTAATTTGAGCTTCCCTCATCTGGGCATCTATCGCCTTCAAAGTAGCAGTGTCAGCGCAGCCGTCAGAAACCAGATTGAAATCTTGCTGAAAACGAGTCACAGCGTAGAGAGTGCGTTCGCGAAACTTGCCGTCAATCCCGCCCTCAAAATAGCCTAAAGCTTTTAACTGCCGCTGGATCAAGTCTACCGTCGCCCCTCTGTCGCCGAACCGCAGCCCCTTGCAACCGCCATTTTCCGAAATATCAGGAGGAGTAACGGGGGGAGTTGGCCTGGTGGAAGCAAACAGCAAAGCTAAAGTTTGCCTGTCAGCAACTCCAGTCACCCGCAGTCGATTAATCCGCTGGAAGTATCTCACCGCATTCAGAGTAATTTCGCGAAAACTCCCTGTGGGATGCGTGTTGAAGTAGCCTAGCTCTTTCAACCTGCGCTGGAGAGCGGTAACATCTGCACCCGAGTCTCCATAACGCAGCTCGTTATAGCTATAGTTTGTATAAGTAGTTTTAAAAGATCGATCGTCCTCGTCTAAACTGTTGAGCACTATCACCGTAGATCGATCGGGTTTACCAGTCAGCGACAGTTGATAGTCTCGTTGAAAGTTAGTCAGAGCTTGTTTTGTTACCGGGCCTAGCTGACCGGTAGAAGATCTGGAAAAATAGCCAAGATCCCGCAATCTGTCTTGAACAGAGCGCAAATTGGGATTTCCTGGATCTATTTGAGCAAAAGCCGAACCGGCTGCACTCAAAACCGACAGCATCAAAGCCAGAGACAGCAAACGGACATAAGTCTGAGTCGATAGGTTTTGCCACTTGGGCGTATCAAAAATTTTCGACTCTTGTGCGGGTGCTTCGCAAACAAGAGCAAGTTCGAGGTAGGCGAGAGATTCCATAAATTTTTAGTGTGAAATTGTGGCTGTGATGTACGAGCAAACTCAAGCTGAGCTTTGGGTTGCTCAGGATCTATCAAGACTAAGTTTTACCTGTTTGCGCGAAGCACCCGTGTTAAAAAAAAATGCCTTCAAAAATAATTACAGGTAACAACCACGATAGCATCGCTGTTTCGAGAGACGCGAGTGTCAGGAAAATAGTTTGCAGCCACATCTTAGCCTTGCTGAGGGAAAAATGACCAGTTTTTGGCTATTATTGGCTAAAAATGAAATTTTGTATTAGAAAAATATTAGTTGTTGACGATCGACTAAAAATCCCCACCCTTGCTAGTTGCCAACAGGATGGGGATTTAATTTGTTAACTATTAATTATTCTCTACAAAGTTGAAATTAACTTAAATTAAACCGAACCGATCGCAAATCAAAGCTACTCCGGCTGCAAAAACAGTAATTGCTAACGCTACCAGAGGGTTTTGCCCTCTGCTGACTGCAAAAGAAGTGACCACTCCAGCTCCTAAAGCCGCAGTTACAGCAGCAGTCGCCAAATCTCGATCGGGACGTTTGTCGTACATATTTTTTATGGTTGATAGCTGTTAAGCTGAAAACTTAGATCTTGTGATCTAAGCTACCATTCTTGCCTCTACTGCGGTGACAAAAGCCTACGATTTGCAACTAAGCTTAAAATTTTGCTAAGTTTCTTAACATAACTCTCAGTTGAGAGTTGACAGTTGACAGTTGACAGTTGACAGTTGACCTGTCGTAGGGGTGGTACACCGCCGTGCGGGCCCTCTTGGTTGACCGCTGACAGCGAACTCTATCTGGAAGTCCGAGGATTGGAGTAATGAATAGTCTGCTTTTGATTTTTTCCGAAAAAGCTTGGGGGTTTAAACCAAATCTTTATGCTAAATAAATTTAATTTGACTTTTCAAAAAGAATGTGATATGTAGGATGGGTTGAGCGGAGATAAAGATTAGACTTATTGCATAGATCTGCGAGCGATCGGGCAACCGCAGAGCAACACAGGCCAACGCGGATAATTTCTAGACACCAGCCTTTGTGCTATTCGCCCTCAACTTTTTCAGTATTGCCGCCCTTCACCCAACCTTCGCGATTGCCATCCTCAACTCGAATTCGCTGCCACTCTTTGTCTGGTGAATCTTCCAAAACCACAACTTTTTCCTTGTAACCTACACCGCCAATTCGGTTCGAGTCTCGGTTGCCACTATCCCGGAGAATTAAGCCGATCGGCTGAGTCACCAGAGCTCGGTAAGCTCCCGGTTCCAGGGGTTTCTCAGACGCGGCATCGCCAGACGCAGCATCGCTAGACGTAGAAACTGGGCTGGCCTTGGCTGTTGACTTCGCCCCAGCACCGGCAATCTGTGCTGCTGTTTTGTCGTTGGGAAAAACAGGCCTGTCGGGCACAGTAGTTAGCTTAGCGGCAAAGTAAAGTGCAGCCGCCACGCTAGCGCCTGCCATCAGCACGATCGCTAGCAGAAAACCCACTAAAAACTTGAAAACGCTATATACACTGTTCATATGAAGGAAGAGTTGACAGTTGACTTAACAGTTGACAGTTGACAGTTGACAGTTGACAGTTGAGTTGACAGTTGACGGTTGACAGTTGACAGTTGACAGTTGAGAGCTTGCTTAGAAAAGGTTTGATAGTTGAGAGTTGACAGTTGGCGAAAGAGAAGGGTTGATAGTTGAGAGTTAGTCGAAAGAATAAGGAATAGTTGACCGTCGATCGCCAGAATAAAGAATCGGGAAAATCGGGAAAATCGGGAAAATCGGGAATTGAGAAATTTGGGCTGGGTGGGATAGACTTCGGGAAGACAAGTTCAGATTCGGGTACATACCGAATACTGAATTATCTGCACAATGTTTGCGATCGATTATCCCTGAATCCGGCGGCTCAAACTGCCGTATCTCGAAGCAAGGCGAGCTTTCCCCGCCGCCGCCCAATCTTGCAAAAATTGGATTTGCTCGCTCGCTGTTCGGGCTAACGGCACCATCTGACTAGCTGATTCTAAAATATCATCTGTGGTAAAGTCTCGATTTTGGCTAAACCCAATGTGCATTGCTTCAATCAAAGTTTGCTCGATTTCGGCTCCTGAAAAATCTGGAGTTTCGTAAGCCAAGCGCTCTAGATCGTAGTTTTTGATGCTGTGCGATCGCAACCGCAACAAATGTACCTCAAAAATCGCCCGCCGTTCCTCCTGACTTGGCAAACCCACAAAAAATATTTCGTCAAACCTGCCTTTTCTCAGCATTTCCGGCGGTAAAGACTGGATGTTGTTCGCCGTGGCGACGACAAACACCGGTGAAGTTTTTTCGCCCAACCAAGTAATAAAAGTTCCGAACACGCGGCTGGTTGTCCCAGAATCGCCTTTACCATCCAATCCCGAAAAAGCTTTGTCAATCTCGTCAATCCACAGCACGCAAGGCGCCAAGGCTTCCGCTAGCTGAATCATTTGTCTGGTGCGCGATTCCGATTCCCCGACTAATCCGGCAAACAACCGCCCGACATCCAACCGCAACAAGGGTAAATGCCAGTGGTGGGCGATCGCCTTTGCTGTTAAGGATTTCCCGGTGCCTTGAATTCCGACTAATAACAAGCCTCTGGGATGTGGCAAACCGTATTGGCGCGCGCGATCGGAAAAAGCACCGCCGCGTCGCAGCAGCCATTCTTTGAGATTGTCCAAACCGCCGATATCGGAGATGTTTTCGCGGGCTGGGTAAAAATCGAGAATTTGAGTTTGGCGGATGGTTTGGCGTTTTTCTTCTAAAATCAGTTCGGCGTCGTCGGGATGCAGTTCGCCTCTAGTGGCGATCGCCTTTGCTAACACTCGGCGGATTCGTTCGATCGACAATCCTTGACAGGAGCGCACCGTTTCGTCCAGCAAACGCCCTTCTATGGCTTGTCCGGTAGCGCCTAACAGCCTTTCTACCTCCATTTTTATTTCCGCAGCCGCAGGCAGGGGAAACTCCAAAACAGTGATGACTTCGCTGAGGTCATCCGGGATCGAAGTTATCGGAGATACGATGACTATATTTTTGGGAACAGATTTGAGGAGTCTCGCCAAATTTCGCAACTTCCTAGAAATCGAGACATCTTCTAGAAAGCGCTGAAAGTCTCGCAAAATAAAGATTGCTGGTGCGGATGCCGGCAATTTTTCAAGAAATTCTAAAGCTTGTAGGGGGTTGCGCTTGCCAAAACCCGCATCGTTGGGATTGCCTTGATAGCCCTCTACAAAATCCCAGATGTAGACGGCGCGAGAACCCTGTTTTTTGGCGCATTGGGCGATCGCGACTTCGACGCGCTCTTCTTCCCGTGTGGGAATGTAGATTACGGGGTAGCGCGATCGTAGCAGCAGTTCAAACTCGTCGCTAAAAATAGTCATTTGTCAGTTGTTAGTTGTCAGTTGTCAATTGGTAGGGGCGGTGCCCCCGTGCCCGCCCTCTTAGTTGTCAGTTGTTCGCAGTCATTAGTTAGCTGGTGTGATTTTTTTGCCCTGGTTATTTCACAGTTATTCGTTGTTCTGCCAATATTGAAAAGTATGGCTGCATCATAGATTGTTGTAGGCGCGATGAAGATATCTTTAAAGACACGGAATGGATCCGTATCCGGCGCGACTAGCTGGGACTTTTAAATTGGTATAAGAATAAGATTCAGGATTGTAGCAATACCTTTTTAAATTGGTATTAGCTAATGACCGCTGCCAACTGCTAACTGCCAACTGCCTAAGGCAATTGCCGTTTAAGTGCCGCCAGAGATGCCCAGCGACTGTCAGAGACTGTTTCTGAACTTTCTGTCTCTTCTGCATCATCCTCATTTAAATCTATTCCCGGACATTCAACATCGCATAGCTGTTTGTGCGGGAGTTCCAAGCACATTTGTTGGTACACCCAATCAGTCGGAGAGAAATAGCCTGTGGGAGATAAATTTTCCACCAAATCTTCTAAATCAACTTCAAATTCTCCTGAACTTGCATCAGGATCGCTCACTTTTTCTTCGAGCCAAATTATTTCAGATGATTGGATTTTTAAACGGTGGTTGTATTGTTTTAGGCATCTATGACAGCTAAGAGTCACAATTGTTTCAGCGTTCGCCTTCACATCAAGAAAATTACCTTTGTGAATAACTTGCAGCCGTCCCCGCACGGGAGTTAGAGTTTCTAAATCGGGGATAATTTCTTCAAAATCAATGACCTCTTTCCGCTCGGTTTTTGTGAGCAGATGAGGGATATAAATTGTCTCCATAATCATCTTTCGCCGTTTTATTATCCTCGTCTCAAGTCACAAGCCAGTCGATTTTAGATTTTAGATTTTAGATTTACTTCACAGATGAATCTGGGATATTAAACACGAGTCTAAAATTTGGGGGGCATCCACGAAGGGCATCGGGGCTTGTACCTGTTTTTGGGCGGGTAACGGGTAAAAAGTTAAAAGTCAAAAGGAATAGCTCATTTTTGGCTTTTTCCTTTTTCCTTTTTTCTTTTTTCCTTGTTACCGTCAGCGCAGTCGCACTACCAAACGCCGATCGGGTTCTTGTCCTTGACTGTAAGTTTCTATATCCTCACATTCGCTCAAGAAACTGTGTACTTGACGGCGTTCTGCCGAAGACAGCGATTTGATTTCAACTTCTCCTCCAGTCGATCGCGCTTGATCTGCTGCGTACTCTGCCATCGATCGCAGTTCTGCTTGTCGGCGGATGCGATAGCCGTTCAGTTCGACTGTATAAGCAATCGGTTCATCTGATTCGTGAGCGATGTTTGCAACTGTGTTGCAGAGGTACTGAATCGCATCTAGGACATTACCGTCTGGGCCGATTAAGATGGCTACTTGTTCTGGTGTCAGATTGCTGTCATCTATTGTCATCCAATAGCAATCATCTTGCTGTTGGGTTACCACTGTTGAGGGAATTGCGGACAGTTTTAGCAATTCTTCTAACCATTGCTGTCCGCGCTGCATTTCTGATTCTTTCATTTTAACAATCAAGCCTTTTTCTTAGAACGGCCCGGCTCGAAGGGAAGTGCATCTAATCCCTGTTCTTTTTTAGTTTTCGCCTCTGCTTCGTCCACGATTTTTTGGAGATTTTCCGGCAGCGGTTCTCTGGACAAAATAAACGATTGAACTGTTTGGAAGATGTTAGCAATCAGCATATACATCAACACGCCTGCGGGCAGCGGGAAGAACAAAAACATCCCCGAAAATATAACTGGCGTCAGTTTGTTGACTGTAGCCTGTTGGGGGTTGTCGTTTGGGCCTTGTGCTTGTCCCGAAAGAGTTTGGTTGATATACAAACTGATACCGAAGCCGAGGATCATCACCAAAATATCCCAGTGGATTGTGCCGTCTGGGTCGATCGCGCCCACGCGGCCTAGAGCTTCGATAAACAGGAATCCTTTGTTAGTAGCCAATCCGGGGACTGTGCCTTGAACTGTGGCTTCACCGGGCGCTAAAGCCACGATGTTGCCCTGTTCGTCTACCTTGACAAATTCTTCGCCTTTGATGACTTTCCATTGGGGAACAAAGTCAATTTCGCTCTTATTTTCTGTCGCTAGAGTTTGGAGAGATTTACCGTCTGGGGTCTTAAATTCAACCTTGGTTGTATCGCCGACTCCAAGTTTGTCACCTGCTGGAATCACGCCCACAACTGGGGCGTGAAATGTACCAGTCACGTAAATATTTTGTGGAGGCGTAGCAAAGGCTTGCGGTTGAACAGTTTCGATTTGTTCTTTCGGCAAAACTTGGACGTTGACGCTGTAATTTACGTCAGAAAAAGGCGAACCCCTCAGCGTTGCAAACAGTGCAAACAGCACCGGCATTTGCAGCACCAACGGGAAGCATCCTGCTAAAGGATTGCCAAATTCTTTGTATACTTTGCTCATTTCCTCCTGCTGTTTGGCAGGATTTTCTTTATACAGTTTTTGAATTTGATCTACTCGCTCTTTCATCAACGGCTGCGCTACTTTCATGCGCCGCATATTGCGAAGAGATCCTGCATTGAGAGGATAGAGAGCAAAGCGAATCACGAGCGTCAGAGCTACGATCGCTAAACCGTAGCTTGGCACGATCCCGTAGAAAAAATCTAGGATCGGCAGCATTAGGTTGTTGGAGAGAAACGAGATACCAAAATCCATTCGCTTTGAGTTAATTTAGGTGCTCTTAGTTTACTGTTGAGAACTATTTTTACCCGCTGAATGCGGGCCGCCTCAACTTTTAGGCTTTTGTCTCTATCTTAGGACATTGCCTGTCGATCGACCGCCCGCTCACAGATTTTTGTAATGACTAAAGCCACTACTCGCGCTGACTTCACCCAAAAAACGCATACAAGCCTCCGACAATCGTCGTGGATGCTCCCCAAATTTTAGACTAAGAGTTCAACCTCGCAGATTCATCTGTGGAGTAAATCTCAAATCGCAAAATGGAAAATCGACTGATTTCGCCCTCAAATCAGGGTGAAAGCCTTTTGGTTATTTAGCTTTTGCTGCTGCGTTGGCTTTTTGAGCTGCTGCGGGCAGTTTTTCGTTAATGTAGTCATATACTGCTCGAAATTTCGGAATCGATCGCAGTTCCAAGCGGCTGCCATTTTTCATTGTCAGCACCATGTCTCCGTAAGTCCCGAAACCGCGAGGTACTGTGACAATTTTGACTATATCTGAGTAGATAACGTCGATGCGATCGCCGCCCATCCAACCGCTAGTTACCGACACTCGGCGGTTGGTGATCCGGTAGCGCAGCCACAGTGCCCGGACAATTGCTCCTACTGCGAGGGGGATTCCCACGACAGTCAGCCCCAGCAGTAAGTTGATAATCAAGTCTCCCAGGGCGGGGCCGCCTTCATAATATACTTCTTCTCGAATTCCCATCTAGTACCTCGGCTTCTACCAACAACTGCTCTAATTCTTGCAGAATTTCTGCATAATTGCACTGTTGTGCGATCGGGCGCACCACAATTACTAAATCCCATCCGAATTTTAATCGGGGCAATAGCTGTCGCAAAGCGGCGCGAATCTGGCGCTTGATCCGGTTGCGGACTACGGCGCGCTTGCTGACTTTCAAGCTAATAGAAATGCCTGTGCGACTCGGTTGCAAGGATTTATCGGCTGTGGGTTTGCCAATCTCGACGCTTTTGGGTTTGCGGAGAGCTCTTAAGCTGAAATGAGCGGAGTTGCGGCGCATTCCCTTGCGGTAGACAGCGCTGAAGTCTTTTCGGTGCTTGAGTCGGTTTGTCAGAGGCAACATGGCGTTGGGCGTGCGATCGGGCTCATTGCTTGGCCGTGCTAGACTGCAAGGCGGTGGCGACCTTTGCTGCGGCGTGCTTTGATTACCAATCGACCAGTTGCGGTACGCATTCTGGCGCGAAAACCGGATGTTCTTTTTCTTTTGCGGCTGGTTCCGTGCAGGGTTTGCTGTGTCATTTTGATTTCTCCCGGCTTGTTACTTTACTTTTGATTAATATTCACAATCTTCTAGTATACCATACAGTGGTTTTCTTGGCAATATTTTTTGAACTTGCGATATAATCAGACTTTAATATTGTTAGTTGTAGGGAAGGATAATCACAACTCATTTAAGTATCGAAGAGTCTCCCTTACCCGAAATCTAGCGGATTTCAGGTAAGGGAACTATGTTGATTTAGCCGATCGCAAAAAAGCCAGTTTCCTAACTTATATATTGCAACTCATATCGTCAGATAATTGACTGAAACGAGCATTTTCACGATAGTCTACCGGGCAGTCAATCACGCAGGGGACATCTTGAGCCAGCGCTTCCTTCAGGATAGGAATAAAATCGGTACCGGATTCCACGCGATAGCCTTTTAAACCCATACTTTCGGCATATTTTACAAAATCGGGATTGCCAAATTTGACGAAATCTGAATGGCCAAAGTGATCTTCCTGCTTCCATTCAATTAACCCGTAGCCACCATCATTAAAGATGAGAGTGACAAAATTAGTACCTACGCGCAACGCAGTTTCTAACTCTTGAGAGTTCATCATAAAACCGCCGTCACCGGTAGCTGCTACTACTTTGCGATCGGGATAAACGAGTTTTGCCGCCACCGCGCCGGGAATCGCAATCCCCATCGCAGCAAATCCGTTGGAGATTAAACAGGTATTCGGGCGATCGCAATGATAGTGCCGCGCGATCCACATTTTGTGAGCCCCTACATCAGATATGAGAATATCTTCCGGGCCCAGCACTTGCCGCAAATCGTAAATCAGTTTTTGGGGCTTGATCGGGAAACCATCATCCTTAGCATATTGTTCGTAGCCAGCGCGAATGTCCGCCCGCAATTGCTTAGCAAAAGGATCTGTCTTTTCCATGCGATCGGCACGCTGCAAAATTTCATTTAGCGAATCCGAAATATCGCCCACAACTTCTACCATCGGAATGTAACTGCTGTCAATTTCTGCGGGCAGAGCTCCTACGTGAATAATTGGAATTTTGCCATCAGGATTCCACTTTTTCGGGGAATATTCAATCAAATCGTAGCCAACAGCAATCACTAAATCAGTTTCTTCAAAAGCACAGCTAATATAATCCCGTTTTTGCAATCCCGTCGTCCACAAAGCTAAAGGATGAGTGTAAGGAATTGCACCTTTGCCCATAAAAGTATTAGCTACCGGAATATTTAAGCGAGTAGCAAATTCTGTCAATGCTTCGCTGGCGTTAGCGCGAATCGTACCGTTTCCAACTAACAGGAGAGGACTTTTTGCTTTGGAAATTGCCACAGCGGCTTTATTGAGGCTTTGGTAGGCGCCAAAAGTTTTTTCGCGGTTGTCTTTGGTTAGCGGAGTTCCTTCTACAGGCATTGCCGCGATGTTTTCTGGCAAGTCAATGTGGACTGCTCCCGGCTTTTCACTTTGAGCTATTTTAAAGGCTTTACGGACGATTTCTGAGGTTGTGCTGGGGCGGACAATTTGAGCGTTCCACTTAGTAATTGGAGCAAACATAGCGACCAAATCTAAATATTGGTGCGATTCTATGTGCATTCTGTCTGTGCCGACTTGTCCGGTAATTGCGATTAAAGGAGCGCCGTCTAAGTTGGCGTCAGCAACTCCTGTCATTAAGTTAGTTGCGCCGGGGCCCAAGGTGGATAAACAAACGCCTGCTTTGCCGGTAAGGCGGCCGTAAACGTCTGCCATAAAAGCGGCGCCTTGTTCGTGGCGAGTAGTAATAAATTTAATTGAAGAGTGCCTTAGGGCTTCTAAAACTTCTAAATTTTCTTCTCCGGGAAGTCCGAAGACGTATTCTACGCCTTCGTTTTCTAAACATTTTACCAAGAGTTGAGCTGTGTTCATTTCCGTTGTTTTCCTTTGTTATTCAGGATTTTTTTTGCTCAAATAATCTGCAATGTCGGAATTTATTGTACCACTGTTGAGGCTGACAAAGTTTTTAGCCGATCGCCCTCGGGAAACTTTTTACAAAAAAATTTGAGTTTATGACCGCAGATAAAACAACGGGCGGGATATCCATGCCACAATCAAGAAGCGGGATACCCGTGCCCTAAAGGGGCGAGATACCCCTGCCCATGCCACCATAAACCCAGATAAATTTAGATTTTGCGAAAAGTGTATCGAGCTTTACTTATTTTACCCACACTGTTTTAATGTTGACAAATTCGTGAATTCCTTGGATGCTCAATTCGCGTCCGTAACCGGAGCGTTTGATGCCGCCAAAGGGCAATCTGGGGTCGGATTTTACTAAGCCGTTGATGAATACGGCGCCTGCTTCTAGTTCCGAAATAAATCGATCGCCTTCTGAGCTTACTGTAGTCCAAGCTGTCGCGGCTAAGCCAAAAGATGTATTGTTGGCTAGTTCGATCGCCTCATCGATGTCTGCAACCCGAAATACTAAGGCCACGGGCCCGAAAAATTCTTGTTGGCGCGCCGCAGCATCTAGGGGAATATCTGTCAAAATAGTTGGCAAGTAGAAATTGCCGGCTTTCTCTGACAGTGCGCGGCCGCCTGTCAAAAGTTTTGCTCCTGACTGAATGCAAGCTTGCACTTGATTGTCCAATTCTTTAAGAATTGTCGGAGTAGCTAAAGGGCCGATATCGGTTTCTGGCAACATCGGATCGCCTACTTTCAATTCCTCGAATTTTTTGACAAATCCTTTGATAAATTCGTCGGCGATTTCTTCTGCTAAAATAAAGCGTTTAGCAGCTACGCAAGTTTGCCCACTATTGAGCATTCGTGATATCACAGCAGTTGATAAAGCTGCTGGTAAATCGGCGCTGGACATCACAATAAATGGGTCGCTTCCTCCCAATTCCAGCACAACTTTTTTCAAATTTTTGCCTGCATTTGCTGCTAAACTTTCGCCGGCTGGTTCGCTACCGGTGAGAGTTGCTGCTTTGACGCGATCGTCCGCAACGATCTTAGCTACTTTGTCGGCTCCCACTAACAAGGTTTGAAAAACTCCTTCGGGAAACCCTGCTTCGGCGAAAATCTCTTCAATTTTTAGAGCGCACTGAGGCACGTTGGAAGCGTGTTTTAGCAAGCCCACATTGCCCGCCATCAGCGCCGGTGCCGCAAACCGAAAAACTTGCCAAAATGGGAAATTCCAGGGCATAACGGCTAAAATAGCGCCCAGTGGTTGGTAGCGGACAAAGCTGCTGCTAGCGTCGGTGGTTGCGGGTACGTCTGCCATAAATTGAGCGGCATTTTTGGCGTAGTAGCGGCAAACCAAAGCGCATTTTTCTACTTCGCCGATCGCCGATTTCAGCGTTTTGCCCATTTCCAGCGTCATCATTTGGGCGAAATTTTCGCGATCGCGCTCCAAGATATCCGCAGCTTTCTGCATCCAGATTGCTCGCTGCTCAAAAGGCAGGTGGCGGTATTTGTTAAAAGCTTGCTGTGCTAATGCCAGCTTAGCTTCTATTGCTTCATCTGTCAGTGACTCGAAAGTTTTCAGCGTTTCTCCCGTTGCCGGGTTGATAGTAGAAATACCCATTGTTCTATCTCCGTTTCAAAATATACAAAACTCCCTGATAGTTTTGAACCTAGCTTGGGAGTTGTATTGATGTATTACAAAATTGGGATTTACCAGAAAGAATTGGTTGAAAGCCTCTCGCTTTGAGGGAGAAATTAACATCAGACTATTCATTACTCCAATCCTCTTCGTTATAGGTAGAGGTCGCTCTCAAACTGTCAACTGTCAACTGTCAACTGTCAACTGTTGAACAGCCATACTTTTAGAGCTTGCTAACTTGCAAGTGCCGGGTTTTGTTTAAATCTCTCTGTTTTTAATTATAGTGCAAAGTATTAATTGCAAATCTTAAGAAATTTTGTTTTTAAAGTTTATGTTTGCGATCGAATGCCCCGGACGATAGCGCACTGTTATACCAATTTTTTATGAGGCTGCATAGAATCCGATCCCCCCAGCCCCCTTAAAAAGGGGGAGGAAGAACTCAAAGTCCCCCTTTTTAAGGGGGATTTAGGGGGATCGGGATATGTGCAACTTCACATTAAATTGGTATTACTCGATCGCTCGTTTCCTTAAATCCTTTCGCTCTGCCGGGGAACCCATATTCAGAGGCTCTGTCTCGGCTGGGACAATCGACAATGGAGGCAGAGCCTCCGGATATCCGCTACCAGGCAGAGCCTGGTAACGAGTAACAGTGCGATCGTCCCCGCTCGTCGTTAACAATCCCATCGAATCATCCTAAACCGATTTTTCCTCAATGTAATTCTGCACGTAAGACTGATAGTAATACCTGCTGCCCTTATCGTTATTAGCCACCATTCCCAACAGCGGAATTCCCGCCATTTTCAAATCCTCAAAAGCCAACAACAGCGCCTCCCGCTCAGTTTGATGCAGCCCCACCACTAGCATCAATCCATTAGTATGAGCCGCCAACAAATTCGCATCTGCCAAACCCAAAAGTGGCGGAGTATCGTAAATAACTAAGTCAAAATGACTTGCCAAAGCTGCCATTAAATGCTGCATTTTGCGGGAAGAAAGCACCTTTGTGGGATCGGGAGGCACTGGCCCGGATGTTAACACAAATAGGTTTTCATCGCGGGGCGATCGCAAAATCACCTCTTCCACATCCACATCCTCGGCAATTACATTGTGCAAGCCTTGCCAATTCGGCAAACCCAGCATTTCGTGCACCTGCGGGCGCCGCAAATCTGCATCTACTAACAGCACCTGCTGGCCCATTGCCGCCGCCGCCCGCGCCAGATTTACCGCCACCGTAGACTTGCCGTCAGCTACTTGACAAGACGTAATTACACAAGATGCGATCGGACTATTAACATTTAACAACCGAATATTAGCATTGAGCGATCGAAAAGCCTCTTGAAAAGCATCCGTCGGCACCGGCGAACTTCCCACATCAATCGTAGTTCCCTCAGCAGGTGGCAGTCTCAAAATTTTATCGCTAGCAGGAATTACCCCCAACAAAGGCAAACGAACCGAATGTTTGACATCCTCAGGAGAATTGAACACAGTTTTATTATTAAACCGTTCCGCCAACTGCGCCGCCAGCATCCCAAACAACAAACCAGCCAATCCCCCCAAAGCCAAATTCAAAGGCATAATCGGAGCAACAGCCATCAACTCGCCATTTTTGTAGCGCGGAATTTCCGGCTTAGCAATAACTTCCCAAGCCACCTCTTTTTTACCCACAGCTTCAAGCTGCAAAGCTTGCTGTTTTGCCAGCAAACCATTCAGCGTATTGTTAGTCAACTCCGCCTCCCGTTGCAAATCCGAATAGCGCCGAAAAATTACCGGAAATCCTTGAGAATATTGATTCAACTGCTTAGCAGCCTGTTCCAAAACTTGATTCCGCACGCCCAAAATCTGAATTAAATTAGCAGTACCGATAAACTGTTCGATTAACTTAATCCGCACCGGATCTTGAAAAGCCAGCACTTGCGAATTCACCTTAGCCAAATCAGTTCCCAGAACCTGTTGGGCTTCTTTCTTCAGCAAAGGAATCAGATTTTTGCGCTGTTCTCGCAACAACTGCATTTGCGGAGTTTGGTCTGTATATGTCGCCGAATTAATCGCTATTTGTCCTTCCAATTGCTGCAATTGAGTTAGCATTCCTTGATAGCGGGGAGCTTGACTCAGCGCCGAAGCCATCAGTGCTTGTTGCTGGTTTAATCCGAGCTGACTTTGCAGGTTAATATAAAGCAATCTCTGCTGGTTGAGCTGCGTTTGCGCGTCCAATCTTTGCGTTTGAAGTTGGCTGATTTGCTGCGCGAGTTGTTGGGTTTGAATTTGCGGATCGATGAAATTGTACTGCTGCCGCAACTTTTGAATTTCTGTTTGTAGAGCTTGTTGGCGCTTTTGCTGGTTGGGAATTTTCGATTTTACAAAATCCAAACTCTGGCTAATTTGAGTCTTGGTATCTTGCACGCTGTAGTTGCGGTAGCCTAGGGCAACTTTTTCCAAAACAAACTGAATTTTTTTCGGATCGAAATCCCGATATCTAACTTCAATGATCTTGGTATTTTTGAAGCGATTGATTGACAGCCTAGTTCCCTGAGAATATGGCAGATTATCTGCTTTTTCGTTCAAAAGATAGTTGTAATTTATTTCTGGATATTTCGCTCGCAACTGTTTGATAATTGGCGACATTACTTGCGGGCTTTGCAAAACTTGAATTTGCGATTCGTAGTCAAAACCGGGATTTTCTGGCGTGGCGGGACTCGCTGGTTGTAGTTTCAGCTCGCCGGAGTAGACTTTTGCTAAAGTGTTTTGCGTAACAGGGGTTTCTACTAATAATTGAAAGCGTCCTTCATACTCACTTTTTTGAGTTAGCGTCCAGGCAAAAACCCCGGTTGTTACCGCCGCTGCAACGCCGATAACTAAGAACGAACGACTGCGGCAAACTTCCCAAAAACTTAACGGTTCTTCTGTATTTTCCCTGCCGAAAAACTGCTCTTCATCATAAAGTACGGAAGATAACTTTTGCTGTCCAAGGATTTTTTTATTGTGATTAAACAGTGCTATTGAAGATTTTTTACCTGGTTTCATTTGATTGCTACAACTTATTAGTTTAAACGTTTGTAATGCTGGCGCAGTTTCATCAACCCGGTTTCTGACTAGAGATATCGCTACCAACTAATTTTTTTTGTAGAAACCGGGTTGATGAGGTCTTATACCAATTTAATGTGAAGTTGCACATATTCCGATCCCCCTAAATCCCCCTTAAGAAGGGGGACTTTGAGAAGAATCTTGTCCCCCCCTTATCAAGGGGGGTGCCAGGGCGATCGGAATTCTATGCAGCCTCATAAAAAATTGGTATTAGGGCTAGTCTATTCAAATCACCGAAAAATATTGAACAACCGGAAAATTCCCAACAGTGGACTGAAAGGAGCGAGAGTGCCACCTACATTATCCGAGAACGCAGCGCGACCCGATCGCCTTACCATAATTACATCATTATTTTGCAGTTTGGGATTACTTTCGTCATTGGCGGTTGCAGAAAAATTCACCTTAACACTTAGCCGCGAAACAGTGCCGTTAGGGTTGAGGCGAATTAAATCCACCGAATCCATTTCTGCCCGCGATTTAACAAAACCTCCCGCTGCTACCAGCGCTTGATTTAAAGTAGTGTTGGGCACCAAAGCAAAAGAGCCGGGTTTGACAACTTCTCCCACCATACTCACCTTAATCGAATCCGGTGAAAAATTAGAAGTAGCAACTTGTGCGCCTTCGAGTGCATTGAGATTGTCGGCCTTGGGAACAATTACCGTATCTCCCTGTTGCAGTGTTAAATCTTGGGATACATCTCCCGCTTCCAAAAGTTGCCACAAATTCACATTAATAATTTGTTCGGTACCCGCCCGCGTCAGGCGGCGAACTTGTATTTGTCTGATATCAGCTACCGGCGTAATGCCGCCTGCCATTTTAATAGCCCTAGTTACAGTTTGCTGCAAAACATTTTCCCCTCCACCGTCCGTTTCCTTAGCAGCAAACAAACCAGAATCTGCACCCGATTCATTCTCTTGTAACCTACTTTGAAGCTCTTTTGCCAGAGTATAAGTACCGGGTCGAGTTACTTCGCCCACTACAGCAATATTAATTGGTTGAGTGCTTTGCCCGGTAATGTTGGCTACAGCTAAAGTCGGTGCTTCTTGGCGGTTGAGGCTAGTTACAGTGGGAATAAATATCGTGTCGCCGTCGCGCAAAGTCATATCGGCGCGCAAATCGCCGTTTTGCAATAATTCCCACAAATCCACACTGATAATTTGTTCTGCTGCGTTGCGCTGGGGGCGGCGGATTTTGATTTGCCGCACGTCTGCTGACTGGGTAATTCCGCCCGCCAGTCGCAGCGCCCGCGATATTGTGGGCATTTGAGTGCCTATTTGCTCTGATGTGCCTCCAGGGCCTGCTGCTGAAGATATTGTATAGGCTCCAGGGCGGTTGATTTCGCCTGCGATCGCAATTTGTAAAGGACGTGCAGCCAAGAGTTTCAGCGTAATCCAAGGACGTTTGAGATATTTGCCGTATCGCTCCTTAACAGCATTAGAAGCTTGTTGTAAGGTCATTCCGGCCACTGATAGGCTGCCAATTAAGGGCAAACTCAGGGAACCGTCAGCCTGTACTTGGTGTTGACCGTTGGGGCCGCTGTATTCTGGGACGTTGAAAATATCCATTTGAATGCGATCGCCCGCGCCCAAAGTGTAAACTTCCGATCGTACACTCGAAGGTGCACTTGCCGGAACTGACGGAAATCCCGGCGCTGCCGGTACCGGTACGCGAATCGGAGAACCCGAACCCGAAGCAGGAGGAGGAGGAAGAGGAGAAAAAGAAGGAAGAGGAGGATAAGAAGGGGAAGGAGGAGGAGAAGGAGGAGAAGGAGGAGGAGGAGGCAAAAACTGCGCCACCGCCGCAGATGAGCCCACAGTCGCCGCCAGCACTGACACTGTTAAACTTTGGAAAATTAAATTTTTGACTGCATTACTTACGTCATAAACCTGTTTGCAGCTTTTGCTGAAAACCTCTCCCTCAGGCCCTTTCCTGCAAAGATAAGGGAGAAAATCTCCCCTTTTCCTCTTTGCCAACACAACCGAAGGGTGAGGTTTTTTCTCAAGTTGCGCGCCGCGCGAAGAACTGTTCACCACCATCGCTTTTTGCCCCTATCCTCTTCCTAGCCCGCCAAGATTAAATGTAACCCAACTGTTCCAACTTGCTCAGAACTTTTTTGACACTCTCTTCCAAACTTTCCTCGTCTGTGCAACAAACAATCTCGGGATTGAGGGGTGCTTCATAGGCATCGTCAATGCCCGTAAAACCCTTAATCTCTCCTGCTCTGGCCTTAGCGTACAGCCCTTTGACATCGCGTGATTCGCACACTTCTAACGGCGCTTTGACATACACCTCAACAAAATTTGGCTCCATTGCTCTAATTTCGTCGCGAATCGCTCTGTAGGGGCTAATAGCTGCCGTGATTGCCACAACTCCATTGCGGCTGAGTAGGTTCGCCACAAATCCAATCCGCCGAATATTAGTATCTCGGTCTTCTTTGCTAAATCCCAAGCCTTTTGACAAGTTGGTGCGAACGACATCTCCATCCAATATTTCAACTTTGCAGCCTCGGGCCTTCAATTCTGGTTCGAGAGCTTTGCTGATAGTTGTCTTCCCGCAACCGCTGAGTCCGGTCAACCACAAAATAAAACCTTTGTCCATTTTCAACCATTAATAGGTAACTGGGAAATTATAGGATGTAAAACTTTCTATATCTATTCTCCCTTTTCTATCTTATCGTGGTTTGCGGTGTCATCTTGATAAGATTTGCCTGCGAAAAATGAGGACTCAAAACTTGCGAGCTCTGCGGTCATATCACCACAAAAATGCGCGACAGCCATATAATTTTCGATATATTCTTTGTAAAGACTTAACAAATTCAAATCAAAGTCGCGATCGATCGCAAACCTCGAAGCTCTAACAGTATATTTACGGCATTGAACACTTAAAATTATTATAAATATCGAGCATATATCCGTAGATTAACGGTACTCAACATTTGATATTATCACAAGTGTTGAAAATATATCCGTATATTCACGGCACGAATTGCTGGTAATTATCACAAGTGTTGAAAATATATCCGTATATTCACGGCACGGCTCGCCTGCATAAGGCCTTGAACAATCCCAAATCTCCAATCTCCAATCCTATTGCCTATGTTTCCCGTCTTAAAAGCAGATGTTTTAGTAGTTGGTGGCGGCACCGGCGGCACTTCAGCAGCAGTCCAAGCAGCCCGCCGAGGTGCCAAAACTATTTTAGTGAGCGAATTCCCCTGGCTGGGAGGAATGCTGACTTCGGCCGGCGTTTGTGCCCCCGACGGCAACGAATTAGCAGCATTTCAAACTGGTTTGTGGGGTGCGTTTCTCCAGGAACTCCAGCAGCGACAGCCGGGAGGTTTGGATTGGGGCTGGGTCAGTTTTTTTACCTACGATCCCCGCATCGGTGCTGAAATTTTTGCTGATTGGGTTAAGTGTTTGCCGAACTTGCAGTGGATTTCTGGACAAACAGCTCAAGATGCGATCGTTGAAGACAACAGAATTTCTGGGGTGAGATTTGCCGATTTTACGGTTTGGGCCAAAATCACTTTGGATGCAACGGAATTGGGAGATTTGCTGGCTTTAGCTGATGTTGGACATCGCTGGGGTTGGGAATTCCAAGCAGAGTGGGGAGAACCTAGCGCGCCGATCGCCTCTAACGATCTCACACAAAGGTATTCGGTGCAAGCTCCAACTTGGGTGACAATTATGCAGGATTTTGGCCAGGGCGCCACCGCGCCAGAAATTCCTGCGCCGCCTGTTGACAATCCCGATCGATTTTTCGATGCTTGGAAAGATTACACTCCCGAACAATTTCTCAATTACGGCCGACTTCCTGGGGGATTGTTGATGATTAATTGGCCGATTTGTGGTAATGATTATGGTGAAAAGGTCGATCGACTAATTGAATCCCAAACATCCCGAGAAGAGTTCCTGCAAGAAAGTCTCTGGCACAGCCAAAGTTTCGCCCGCTTCATTCAAACCCAACTCGGCCCCCGCTACGGTTTAGCACCAAATATTTTCCCCGTTTCCCATATCGAAAATCAATCAAATTCTTCCCTACTTTCTGCCTTCGCCTTGCACCCCTACTACCGAGAAAGCCGTCGTTTGCGAGGGATAAGTACAGTCAAAGAACAAGATATTTTGCCGGTTGTCGGGGGTAGAGTCGCGAAATTGCCGATCGATTCTCAGGGAATTTGCGAGACAATTGCGATCGGCAACTATGCAAATGACCATCATTACACCAGCGGCGACATTCCCTTGCAGCCCAAATCCATCCGCTGGGGCGGGCGGTGGACTGGCACTCCCTTCACAATTCCCTACAGTGCGCTAATTCCTGCGACTACAGACGGATTGCTAGTCTGCGAAAAAAATATTTCCGTCTCTCACATCGCCAACGGTGCAACTCGCTTGCAGCCTTTGGTGATGAATATCGGACAGGCGGCGGGGATGGCGGCGGCTTTGTGTGCGGAAGTTGGATGTGCACCGCGCGATTTGCCTGTCAGAGTTTTGCAGGAAGCTTTGCTGCAAGATTCCGAGGCGAGGGCCGCAGTTGTTCCTTTATTTAATTTGACACCGGATCGATCGGACTGGCTACATTGGCAACGCTATTATCTCGATCGACCTCAAGCATATCCCGCCAGCGGCGAATGTCCTGTGTTCGTCAAAAACGATCGAGAAACCCGGTTTCTCAACGAAAGTTCTGTATCTGTGTTTGAACCGAGAACCTTGACATTTGAACCCAGTGTCTGTGCAACTCCCAGCAGTACAACAGCAAATACCGAGAGTGAATTTTCGGGCATTTTCCGCCGTCTGGGCCCACAAGACTGGACACTGACGCTAACAAGTCCCCCATCCTTAGCCGATCGAACTTGGCAACTCGTGACTTTGGACTGGGAAACCGACAGATTGTTAGAAAGTTGCGAAACCGAAAAGCCTCTGACGGTATGGGGCAGGCTGAATTTTGCTGGTGCTTGGCTGCGGTTGGGTGCAGTAACATGGAAGGGGTGAGGTTTTTTGCAAAGTTCCGAAAATTGTCAGAAATTTATCCTGATGGATGGGGGGAAGTCTGTATCAGGTTATAGACACTGACACGGAAACTACCCATGCACACCTACACTGCAATTGCTTTACTGAGCCTGTTGGGCATTACCTTGAGTGCCAGCGCCGATCGATATTTTGAACGCCTAGTGGAACTGCTCGTAATTGCCACTGCTGATTATATGTTCTTGGCGTCCACTCAATCACAAAAAGGCGATCGTTCTCCAGAAAGAGGCAGCGGACGCAGAGAGTTTGCTCAGCACGATCTTTACACACATTACATACCAGCTTAATGGCATAGGACGAAAGAAAGTTCTGCAAATGAGTGGGTTTCGGCCGCCCGTGTCGATCTGATTTTCTGGGATTCTAGTTGGTCACGTTCGTCTGGCAACTGCACTTCTTGTTGACAGTCATTAGGATATTTTTTGCGTGTTAAAACTAATAGCAGATCGATCTGCAACCGCCATTTCTCTAGGGATTTATTCTTGCGATATTTGGCGGTTTTGTCTGTTTTAGGCTGGAGATAGATTCTACCTATCAATCTAGGCAACTAAAATTTATTTTTGGTGACACAATTCTCAAAATAGAGGACTTACGTATTAAGTTATTGTGCATTTAAACTGAATGTCACAAAACAATTCCCCCAATGAGTCTACGGTGTACACACAAGTCGAGTTGGAAATCAATTGACCCAAAAAAAACGGAAATTTATTTTTTTAATCCTTGATTTCCCGTCACCCATTATCAATAATTTAAAACTATTGATAACGATCTCGATTGTCTAAAAACCTTGCCGACTAAGGGTTGTGTCAGACACAGCCAGGTTTTGGCAAGTTGTGTGTACACGGTAGCCCAATGAGTGGGGTGGGCGGGACGCCCGCCCAAAAAATTCAATTTATATCGTGTCCGGTCGATTGACCGTCATAAGTAAGTAGGTAGGCACAATCAAACCAAACTACGTAAACTTATGTAAAGCAGCAGCAGAAACGCTTTAAATATAAGCCTTTGAGCGATTTACATTTCTTAATCTAGTTGTGTTTTTTAGCGCTCACCTACTTAAGGTTCGTAGTGTGGACTTTAGTCCGCAACATATCTGCGGACTAAAGTCCACACTACGAACGGTTTTTGTTATGGTAATGAACGGGACGTGAGATTAAATGCGGGACAGCTTAAGACCAAATAAACCAGTTTTTTACCTTATCTTTGGACTAAAACGCAAGACTTTCGTAAAACACTGCTGGTTAAGCGGAGTCGAAACCCAGTTTCTGCTCGCCCGTGGATCTAGCACTAAAATCAAATAATTCTCCCATCATGTTTTTTTGGGTAGTCTGGCAAATTCAAGGAAATCAATCCTGATGAGCAAGGGAAAAGTCCGTATCTGTAAATAGACACTGATACAGATACTACCCATGAAAAACTACCCTGCAATTGCTTTGCTCAGCCTGTTGGGCCTTAGCTTGAGTGCTACCGCCGGTCTATCCATAGAATCCCCAGCCGCACAGCTAGAAACTTCTACAGCTCAATATATGTTATCAGCGCAAACTCAACAAAGAGGAGATCGCGCTCCCCGCAGAGGCACCGGACGGTATGATTTGATGCAGGTCAACACTGACACTCAGGCACTATAATAATTTCGATCGCATTGCCAGAAAGCTAGTTCCGCAACTGACTTGTTTCTAGTTTCGAGGCTGGTTTCGAGGTCGCCCGTGTCGATCGATCTGATTTTCTGGGATTTATAGTTTGTCAGGTTCGTCAGGCCACTGCACTTTTTATTGATACTCCCTAGAAGATTTTTTTTGTAACAAATGTCACAATATAAACTGGAGCTGCCATCTACGTAGAGATATATTCTCGTAGGTGGCGGTTTTGTATTGAAAATGCTCCCCCTCTCTAAGTCGCCTCAAATTCTGACTATCGCAATAGTTCTTTACGTTTTCCCCCCACAGGTGGGGTTTAATTTTTAATCGCTGCACTATAATTAACGTGCGATAACTAAACTTATATATAGACACCCTAAGTGCAGAGGGTGCCGCTCTCGACTTAAATTCGCCAATAAGAACCACTTATTCGGTGTCGATCGCCTTTAAGCTAAGGCCCGAGTGACCTCAGGAAAATTAATCTGCCTGAATCTTAGGGTAGCTGCCAAGCTTTCCGGCGACTGTCGGCTATGCTTGATTCGGCGGTCTCGCAATATTTTTTTATGGAGGATGAAAAGATGCCTCCAAGTTTTACTATTTCGGAGATTGTCAGTAACTCAGGGAATCAACGCCACTGAGCTTGTAAGAGTAATCGAGCAAGCTGTACTGACGGGCCTCAGACTTTCGAGGTCTACGTTATTTGAGTCAGGACACTCCTTGAATGCGACGCTAGTTTTCCGCTCTGTCGCTTGTAGTTAAACAGTCTTAAAGTCACTGAGACAGTGCTGCAAGCCTCACAAGCTCTTATAACATTGGCGAAGCGAACATTACCCCGCTTTCTTAGGCTCCATCAGGAGCAAACATTATGCGATCGCCGGTTGTAAGGTTTGAGGTGGTAATTGTCCCATCGAAAGTACATTACAAAAGTACACCGGACCCTTACAACCCCAAGGCGGTAATGGAAAGATTCAAGGCGATTGAAATCGCCAGGTCGTTTTCCTCTCAGCTCTAAAGACTCGCTCGTTTCCCACTTACCTAGTGTTTTTATGAAAAATGACTCTTTAGATCTGGTCAAAAGCCTGAGCCCCAGTGCAATGGATCAGATCATGCTATATCTGGCGTTTAGCGCCATGAGAACCAGCGGACACAGGCACGGAGCGTTTCTAGACGCGGCTGCAACGGCAGCTAAGTGTGCCATTTATATGACCTATATGGAGCAGGAAAACAACCTGCGGATGACCGGACACTTGCATCACATTGAGCCTAAACGGGTGAAAGTGATCGTCGAGGAAGTCCGGGAAGCTCTGACCAAGGGAAAATTGCTGAAAATGCTGGGTTCCCAAGAACCTAGATATTTGATTCAGTTTCCTTATGTCTGGCTGGAACAGTATCCTTGGGTTCCGGGACGCCCTCGGATTCCGGGAAACAGCTTGACGGCGGATGAGAAAAAATATCTCGAAGGCAAGATTCCTCCCAATCCACCTGATGCTCAATTGATCAATTCTTTTCAGTTTATGGAATTGATCGAGTTTCTGCATAGACGATCGCAAGAAGAAATGTCAGCAGAAAGGCGAATGCCTTTAAGCGAAGCTCTAGCAGAACACATCAAGCGCCGCTTGATCTATTCCGGAACCGTGACTCGCATTGACTCTCCTTGGGGAATGCCTTTTTATGCCCTCACCCGCGCTACTTACTCTCCCGCAGAACAGGAAGAGCGCACTTTTACGATGGTGGAGGATACGGCTAGATATTTCCGACTGATGAAGGATTGGGCGGAAAAACAACCGAAGGTGATGCGAGTTATGGAGACTTTGGATGTTCCAGCGGAACGGCTAGAACAGGCTGTTGAGGAATTAGATGAAATTATTCGTAATTGGGCCGATCGCTATCACAAGCGGGGCGAACCAACGATGATTGTACAAATGGTTTTTGGGCCAAAAGACGACGATTAGTCAGTTGACAGTTGACAGTTGACAGTTGACAGTTGACAGTTGACAGTTGACAGTAGTCAGTAGTCAGTAGTCAGTAGTCAGTAGTTATTGGTCAGTAGTTATTGGTCAGTAGTTATTGGTCATTGGTCATTGGTCAGTAGTTATTGGTCATTGGTCATTGGTCGATCGCTTGAAACTAATGACTAAGGATTAATAACTAATGTTTTTGGGCGCAGAAACCGGGTTTTTTACGACAATAATGCGTTAATGCCTGGAATTTTTGTCAAAAACCCGGTTTCTTGGGTCGCGATCGCCTCCAGGATTGACTAAGCGAAAAAAGTTCTCCAAGCGGAGGCTAGGACGATCGCTGCGATCGCTCCGATGAGTGTATTGAAAAAATTCACTACCTCGTTCGTTAGCCACTCAAACTTTGATTGCACCGTCGCACCAATCACGCTCTCGATGTTCGTAGCAACAAAAGCTGCAACAACACAAAAAACAATTCCTGTCAAGTCAATTACACCCACAGCCCAACTCACAAGAGCAATCAGGATCGATCCGACAATACCTGCGATCGTTCCTTCCAAACTTACTGCCCCTTCCGTACCCCTAGGTACAGGCTGCAAGGTAGTAATCAAAAACGTATGCTTCCCGTAAGCTTTGCCGATTTCGCTAGCACAGGTATCGGAAAGTTTGGTGGCCAAACTCGCCGCATAGCCCAGCAACAACAAGGAAATCACATCTTGTGACACAGGCAAAATAGCATCTTGTGGCACAGGCAAGATGCCTGTGTCTCCTAAAATACCGCCTGTGTCTCCTAAACCTGTGTCTCGGAAAATACATAATGCCAAAACTGCCACAGCACAAAGAGTAGCCGTTAAAGCCGAACCCCAGACATTTTCCGGGCCTCGGGCTCCGGAACGCTTTTCGGCAATACCTTCAGCTTCTTTTTGGGCTTTGCCGATGCGGGTAACTCCAGATCCGACCAGAAAGTAGAACATGACCACAGCATAGCCTTGCCATCCCAAACTGCCCCAGATGATGACACCCAGCAGCCAACCGTGGAGTTGTCCAGCCGGAGTAAGCAATTTTTTGGGAGCAAGGGTGGCGATCGCGAGTAAAAATGTATTCAGGGCGATCGCCACCAGCCAAGGATTAGACCAAGATAAATAATTAAAGAACAATTCTGAATTCTGCATTTAGTACCTCCATGAGCCAAGTCATATTTCATGTTGCCTTCCCCGTGACAGATATCGATCGAACCAAAGCCTTCTACGTAGACGGGCTCGGCTGCGAATTAGGTCGCGAATCACCGAATTCGGCGATTATGGGTATGTGCGGCCATCAAATAGTCGCCCACGTCAGCCGCGAACCTTTGACACCTCAGCGAGGTATCTATCCCCGGCATTTTGGGTTAATTTTTACCAACGAAGCTGACTGGGAAGGGTTGTTAGAAAAAGCCCAGCAAAACAACTTGAATTTCTATCAAGAACCGAGACGGCGATTTGTCGGTTTGCCCACAGAACACCGCACTTTCTTCTTAGAAGACCCTTTCCACAATATACTGGAGTTCAAGTATTACTGCGAAGCTGAAGCAATTTTTGGCCGCAGCGAATACGCTGAAGTCGGCGATGCAGTTTAGTAAGGTACGTTGTTGCGCTTGGGCGCTCTTATATTATATGGAGCGCCCAAGCGCAACAACTTACCTAAGACTTAATCCCGATCTTTGGTCAGTAACGCAAGTGCTATGTAACTGAGAATCTCTATTCTGGCGCACCCTACTACTAAATTTCTTAGGTAGGCAGACATTTTGTAAAAAAAAATGATTTCCTGAAAATTTCGTGAACTAGCAAGACTCGATTGCTGCTGAAATTGCTATTCATTTTTAAGTGGGAACTTTATTTTTAATCGGTGCTTTTAGTTCTTCTACTAATGCGTTAATACTTTGGGATTCTGTCACCATTTGGCGGTGCAGCATTACGTTGATTTTAACTTCTTTCCCTACTGGCATTTGGGAGCTGTGCGACGGTAAAATCATGATGTCAAAGGGCGTCCACATAGATGTAAAATTTATGCGTTTGAGTACGGTTACATCTTGGTTCAAATCGCGCAACAAGCCACTATCGGGGCGCATATCCAGGTATCCTGGTAGGGGCAGGGAATAGGCGGTGAGGGTTCCTTTGTGGGGGGAAGATATGGTGATGAAACGCTGGACTCGGTTAATGCCTCCGAGTCGCTGGACGTAGTAGCGGCTGACGATGCCTCCCATGCTGTAGCCTACTATGTCGATCGCCTGTTCTGGATCGAACGTCTCAGAAATGTAGTCTGCCAGTTGCTTGGCTAGGGAGTCGAGGCCGAGGCTGCCGTCGTTGGGGGTGAGGTTGAGGCTGTGGACACACCATCCAAGTTGAGTGAGGTGGGCGGACATTTTGTTAAAAATAGTCTTGGTGTCCCAGATGCCGTGGATGAGGATGACGGGATTGCGATCGAGCGAACTGTTCATTTGAAAAGAAAATTGCTTGCCGATTACAGCATAAATTACTCCCCTAGGGTGTTTGACCCCTACTAGGACAGCTAGCGAATCGGATCTAGGTATCGCGAGCCAATAGCAAATCAGTCATAAATTCTGAGATAATCGTAAATAAGTGCAAAGTTAAAACTGGCATTACTGAGTAAAAATTACTAGAAGCTCTGCATTTTTAATCAAAAAATGTAAATTTTGATTAAGAAATGTAGACAAAAGTTGCCTTAGCTCGTAATCTAACTTTGTTGACAAACTGGTACATATTTCTCTAAAAAAACAAAAGGAGTAAGTCTAATGTTTGGTTTTATCAAAAATTTCTTCGGTGGTATTTTTGGCTTTTTCGCGGGACTGTTGGGCTTGAAAAAGTCTGAATATTTCCTAGATTTGGGCGAATCTTCGGATAAAGCACCTGCGAAGGTTGCACCAGCAAAAGTTGAGGCTGCTGTAGCACCAGCAAAAGTTGAGGCTGAGGCTGTCAAGTCCGAGAAGTCTGAACCAGCGAAGAAAGCTAAAACAGAGAAAAAATCCAAGACAGAAAAAGAACCAGTCGCTAGTGCTGCTAAGACTTCGGAACCTGCAAAAGTACCTGCTGCTGCAACTAACGGCAAAGTGCCGAGTCAAGCTCAACCTGTTCTGACTTTTGCTCCTAACAATTTAATGCCGACACCAACTGCAAATCGTCGCACCCCAGGCCCAAGCATGAACAATTTCCGGGAAATGGCTCGTCAGGTGAAAACCAAGTAGGAAATTCGGTGCAATCAGGAATTGGGAATTGGATAATTCCAAATGCTGGAGTTAAAAATTTTAAGATGGGATTCCTCATTTTTAATTTTTAACTCTTTTTTTTATTCTCTATTTCCTGGGTGTCTGAGAAAGGCTAACCCGCTGTATAGCTGGAAAGCCGAGTCCCAAGGAGTTTCGGATTTGCGCTCTACATCTACATGAGATTCGATTTTGCTTAACATATGCGTGTAATCGAGAACTGTCTCCGCAAAGGGAGTAAATTCCGACCAAACTGTAACGTCAAGCTGTTGGTCAAATATTTCTAGCAAATGATTCCAGTTAATTCTGGTGGTACTTTGAGGCATTTGTGGGGATTTTTTGACTCTGGATGTTTTGTTGTTTGACTGCGGTGAAGCTACGCTAGTTGCTGAACTTTGAGTGAAGTCAACGCCTTGTTTAAATTCGTAACTTTGGTCGCAAATTCGCAGAATGGAGTTGCGGCTGGGAATGTGCAAGTCGCAGATTTGAGCGTAATCTTGGGTGATTTCTTTGTGACGAAATTGCTCGTTTCTGCGGTTGGGAGAGTAGTCCATGATTTCCATAAACATTGGCAACAATCCTTCTACTCTCTGGCTGACTTCTGACCAATTAAATTCAATAGAACCGAGTCTATCTAGGTTATCTTTACAAACAACCGCTGGAGAAGAGAGAGACTGGAAGTGTTGCACTCGGAAAATTTGGATGTTTTTAATGTCGGCTAGGGTTGCCCAAAATACCGGAATTCCGGCGTTGAGAAGTTCTTGGCCATAAATTCGGAGTTCGGCGATAGGGCCGGTTTTGTAGAGTCTCCAGCCGCGGCTTTGGATTTGCATCCGGGTTGTGTAGGCGTCGATTTTGAAAATTCTGCTGATATTTTGTACGGCTGCGGGTTTGTCTTCGGGACTCACTGGTTCGAGGATGAGGAGTCCGGGTTCTAGGCTGCTGGGGTCGTTTTTGGCAGTTTCGATGGCTTGTTGGCGGAGGTTTTGTTGTGCGGTTTCAATGCGTTGAATGCCTTGGCGGGCCTGGGAAACAATTTTGGGGTTGGTGATGTCGCGGAGTATTTGTTTGTAAGTGGTTTGGGCTTTGTCGGGGTTGTTGGTGAGTTCGTAGTAACGACCAATGTAGTATTGTACCCAGGGATTTTCGGGGGATTCTTTTTGCAGTTGTTTGATGAGTTGGGCGGCTTGTTTGTAGTCTTGGCTTTCGAGGGCGGTGGCTATTTGGTGGATGTCTGTCATGGCGGTTGGGGGAATGGGTGTGTTTCTATCTTGGCTGATGTTCGATCGGTTTTGCCACTGTTTTTGATTTTGCTTAACGGTTCGTTGAAATTCACTTAAAAATGATTAGAATGAAAGCACAAGTATCAAAAAGTTTGAGTTATGGTGCTAACAGCAGTTAAACTTACTTTTGAGGATTTCCTCGAACAGTACCCCGATGGTTATGGCATCTACGAACTTGTAAACGGAGAAATCGTCGAGGTGGACGCAACAAGAGCTCATAAAAATGTGGCGCGCTATCTGGTCAAGTGTTTTGATGGAGAAAACGAACGTTTAGGACTTGATTACATCGTTGATAAGGACATCCGAATTAGAACTGTGACGGCTGGGGGACAAGAACAAGGTAGGAATCCTGATGTTGGGGTGGTAAGCGGCTGTTTGTGGAATAGCAATGTATTAGCTTATGGTGCTTTAAGGGAACCGATTCAGTTAGCGGTTGAGGTGGTGTCAACAAATTGGGAAGATGATTATGTTGATAAGTTAGATGAATATCAACGGTTGGGTATTTTTGAGTATTGGATTGTGGATTTTTTGGCGATCGCATCTAGATATTATCTGGGTAATCCAAAAGTTGCTAGCATTTTTGTTTACCGTCTAGTAGATGGGGCTTACCAGGTTGAGAGGTTTACAGGCTGCGATCGCATTATTTCTCCAGCTTTTCCTGAATTAGACGTGACTGTCGATCGCGTTTTCAAAAGCAGTCAAATTCAAAAACTGTAATATTTGTGCTGGTGTTTGTTACAATGGGTGCATCTGTATTTTGCTTTTAATACCCTGCGAGTAGATATTGTAGGGTGCGTCAGCGAGGAGCCTAATTTTCAGGTGGGTAGCCAAAAGTGTCTGACGCACCCTACTACAAATGAGACTGTCAAAAGAAATATTTTTTGCATTCATTGAGATGCTCCCCTTACAATTGATTGGAATTAATGCTTAAGGTATATGAACCTTTGCTGGTGCGATCGAGTCCTTGAACAACTATTTTGTAAGTACCGCTACTGGGTAACTTGGCGGTTATTTGGGTTTCTCGGTTGTTGACGCGAACGGCTTTGATATCTGCAATTTTGTTGCCGCTGGGTGCGATGAGTGTGATGAAGTGCTCGAAGGATCTGCTTTTGAGGTCGATGGTGATGGATTGATTGGCACTTCCTTGGAAGCTGTGTTCGCGGTAGAAGCTGCCGTTGGGAAGGCTGGGGTCGCCGTCTTTGAGGGTTCCGCGTTGCTGTAGGAGGGAAAGGGAGGTGAGTTTTGGTCGATCGACATTTTTGAAATCTAAGCCATAATTGGTCATGGGTGTATCAAGACCGTTTCCTTCTCTGACTGTGATGATAAAAGCCGTTTGGTTTTTGGGATCTCGGACTATTTTATCAATAAAATTTGCTTGTATTTTGGGTTGATTTAAAGCTTTTGGTTGGTCAAAATTTGGTTTTGACATACATAGAACAACCCCTCCATCCTGATAGCGGGCGCTGTAAAACCAATATTTTTGACCGTTAGTTGTGAATTCGTTTCTGGAGAAGATAGTGTATCTTTCAAGTTTTGGTAGTTGTTGGTTGCGGCGACAATTTTTGTCGGTGTAGATTTCGGCGGCTGGCTGGGCTTGGGCTAAAACCGCTGGGATGCTGGCGGTTGCGAAGACTGCTGAGATAATGGCGGTGATTGTGGGCGATCGCATTTTCAAGAATTATCCTCCGGTTTTTAGATTATTATTATAATCACAGATGCGCGCAGATTAACGCGGATGTCGGAAAATTAATCTTTGTTACTATTGAGGTTTAGTTGGATTTTGCAGTTTATTCTTTTCCTCGAATAACTCGATACATTGTGTCAGCCGTTGTCTGCCATTCACCTGAGTATCTGAACCGTTAAGTCTCTGAAAACTACTTAAATCCAGAGATGCAAATTGAGAAAATTTAGGCTCTTCGTGTTCGCCTTCTTCAAATGAAATGTATGTGCCATTGGTAATAGTGTTTGATTGAACTGTACCTCTAAAACAAGATCTATTTCCAGTATTTCTCGTGTAAGCAAATGCTGTAACGGTGTTACTGGCTTTGCGTAGGAATATGTACTCTGTACCAATCTTATTTGCTTCGCCTGCTTGTCCGTAAAAATAGTCGCCGTTGGGGAGGCTTTGAATTGTGGGTATGGATTGGGCTAAGAGTGGGAGAGAAGCTACACTAAAAATTAGTAAGTTGATTGTGAAGCTTAAGTGCGATCGCCTTTTCATCATTGTTTATCTCTGTAAATATTTCTCTAATTCGGCTGTACGCTGTTTGGTAGCTCGCTCCAAACACTCATTCAGAAAGCCTTGAAACCCGCTACCACCGCGATTTCTATATACTTCAACCTCGCAAGTATTATCTCGTTGTTTAATCCACCCTAATTGTGATTGTGAGAGCAGGGTTCTCTCTTCCTTGCTCAATTTAGCAGCCAGTTGTTTATAAACATCATTGAGTCTCTTGTCTGCGGCTTCATACCTCAACCCAATACAGGCTTTCGATTCTACCTCGGTTTGAGGTCGATCGCAATTTAGTTGTTGAGCTATGACAGAATGTCCAGATTGTGCCAAAATTGATGTTGTACCGATTATTGCTAAAAGTGCGATGGATACGGAATTATTTAACCACAGAGGACGCAGAGAATGCACAGAGAGAGGAGAGAGAAATGAATGATTCCGAAAGAGTAGCGATCGCCTTTTCATCATTGTTTATCTCTGTAAATATTTCTCTAATTCGGCTGTACGCTGTTTGGTAGCTCGCTCCAAGCACTCATTCAAAAAACCTGAAAAGTGACTACCACCGCGATTTCTATACACTTGAAACTCGCAGGTATTATCTCGCTGTTTAATCCATCCTAATTGTGCTTCCGCAAGTAGGGCTTTCTCTTCCTTGCTCAACTTAGCAATCAGTTGTTTGTAAACTTCATTCAGTCGCTTGTCTTCGGCTTCGTACCTCAACCGAATACAGGTTCTGGCTTCTACGTCTCCTTGGGGCCGATCGCAATTAATCTGTTGAGCGATCGCAGAGTGCTCAGATTGTGCGAAAACTGATGTTGTAGCTAACATTGTCAAAAGCGCGATTGACCAAAAGTGCGATCGGCTTTTCCTTAATTTTCTTTTCATTGCCCTTAAACACCTATTTTACGAATTCTCTTAACACAAGACAGATTTGATATAATAAATTTAAAACTTTTTTTTATATTTGGCTGTTCGCCCTGTCGATGGGATTGCCAAAGTATATTTGATAGCTGCATCTACTCTCGCCATATTTGACCAAGTACCAATTTTGCGATCGATTTCAACTTCTAGAAGCGTCACCAGATTGTCTGTCATGATTACGGAATCAGCTAACAATCGTGTTTGCTGGCCTTCCGGTGTAGCTAGGGAAACAAAAACCCGGCTTGGGTGTCCTGCACGAGCTAAATTGCTAGTAATCATCGCCGTAATAGTTTGTTTTAAACCAGTCCCTAGATTGTCAGCTTGAACTATCAAAACTGGACGGCGTTTCGCAGTCCGCAAATCAGCATTGGGAAATAGAGCCAGCACTACATCACCTCGCCTATAAAGCATCGTAAGCATCCATTTCAGGTCGTTCCCAATCCTCTGCAAACCTGCTCAACCTTACCCGTAAATCTCCTGCTTGTTGCCGATCGATACCGCGAGATTGCAGCTCTACTAATCCTGATTCTGCCAGAAAAGTAACGATAACTTTCCCTTCAGTTAAGTCGCCCGGAGTTTCCAATAACACAACTTTGCCGTCTCGATATATACCCTTTACTGATTTTAACATTTTAGTTTTATGCCTAATGAGTCATTGACATTTTAGCTTCGTTTATCATATCTAGCACTTCAGGGAAATATTTTTTGGGATGGGTACTTTTCAAAAGCGGCTCCTACCAAGGATAAAGCCACCATTGGTGCTGTTACCGCTCTCAATATTCTCCTACCCAAAGAAACAGGTTCAAAACCAAACTCGATCGCCCTTTCCACTTCTCCATCAGTCCAGCCACCCTCCGGGCCAATAGCTATGACGATCGATAATTCTCCCCGATAATCTTGCTCGCCCCTTATTAAGGGGGGCTGGGGGGGTTTTTCCCCATCTTGCTCCCCCCTTAGCAAGGGGGGCTGGGGGGGTTCTAAATTACCAATCAAACAATCCCACAAATGGCGATTGTCCCCGCGAGCAACACAAATAAATCGATGTTTTTGACAGCAATCGCTGACAGCCAAATCAAAGGGAATAGGTTCTAAAACCGTCGGCACAATTTGACGTTCCGACTGTTCGGCGGCCTCCGCAGCAATTCTTCTCCAACGATCGACTTTTTGAGGACTCGGTTTGAGCAAAGTGCGATCGCTCGTCACGGGTACAATATTTGTCACTCCCAACTCCACCGCTTGTCTCACAACCTCGTCAAACCCGTTTCCCTTGGGCAATGCAGCAATCAAAGTTACTGTGGCTGGGAGCTCCCTGTTAACAGCTATTTCCTCTGTTATTGACGCAATTAACCCTGTTTCCTGAGCTTCTAGGACTGCTGACCACCAATGTCCTCGGCCGTCCATTGCTATAAATCGATCGCCCTGGTTTAATCGCAACACTCGATGTAGATAATGCTGTTGTTCGACGGTTAGGTTGATGGTGCGATCGCACATTTGAGCGGGATTTATTGCTAATCTTTGTAATTGAGACATTGAATTTTAGATTGCTCGTTTTCTATTAGATTTATTTCTTTTAACCGCAGAGAACGCAGAGAACGCAGAGGAAGAAACGAGACTTTAGGTTTGTAGTGAGGACTTCAGTCCTTTCTCTTGCGTTTGTAGTAAGGACTTCAGTCCTTTCTCTTGCGTTTGTAGTGAGGACTTCAGTCCTTTCTCTTGCGTTTGTAGTGAGGACTTCAACCCTGGGTGTGACTTTTAGTCAATTAGGACTAAAGTCCTTACTACGAACCAAGAAAGCTGTTCAGAAATCATAAAGGCAAAGCATTTACAACCGGAATTATTTGACAAATCCAAGCTTTTGTCTGCAAATGCTTTGCCCTTATATTAATTTTGTGTGAGGTTTATCTGATGCGATCGAAAATTGACAATCGAAAATCCGCTTATCCTTCCTCCTTAATCTTCTTCAAATAAGTGGAAATTGCCTCTGTAGCTAGCTGGGTGATTGGCTTGCCCTGACGGGCTGCTTCTTCCTTTAGCTGGTTGTAGATTTCATCGCGGACGCTGATTCGACGGCGGACTTTGCCACCGCCAGCAGTGGCAGTCTCGTTTTCATCGCCGTTACTAGACGTAACATCTAAATCATTAATCTCAGTTGTCATCGAGTCAGCAGATTGGTGATTGGTTACAAATTGACGGATAGATTCTAACCCAACGCGATCGCAAAAATCGCCAAAACTCTCGCTTTGTTGCCGTTTTTGCTTGAAATAAACAAAAATTGGCTCCAGAAAAGCTTCAAAATCATTGACGTGCAGCTTTTCCTCAATTGGTTTTGCCAGCCGCGTCTGTGAGGGAGAACCGCCCAGCCAAATCTGGTAGGATTCCGGGGAACTCCCGACAAAACCCAATTCTGCCATATAAGGACGAGCGCATCCATTGGGGCAACCCGTCATCCGCACTACAAAATGCTCGTCTGGTAAGCCAACTTTGGTCAAACTCGCCCGAATCCGCTCTAAAATGCTGGGAATCACGCGCTCGGATTCGGTAATTGCCAGCCCGCACGTCGGCATGGCCGGACACGCCATCGCATAGCGTACCAAAGGATCGATCGCAGTTTCTGCTTTAATGCCGCTGCGATCGAGTATTCCCTGAATTTCTGATTTGATATCTGGGGAAATATCGTAAATCGTGACGTTTTGGTGCGGTGTCACCAGCAGGGGCACATTGTACTTCTGCACGATTTCCCGCAAAGCCGTTTTTAGCTTAAACGAGCCTTCATCCTTAATCCGGCCGTTTTCTACGGAAATGCCGACAAACAGCTTGCCGTCGCCTTGTTCGTGCCAGCCCAAGAAATCAAAATACTTCCACTCAGGCAGCGGTTTAAATGCTTCTAGGGGTTTGCCAAAATATTCGGCTACTTTTTCTTGGAACCATTTGACGCCTTTGTCGTTAATCAGGTACTTGAGTCGGGCGTGGCGTCTGTCTGTGCGATCGCCAAAATCTCTTTGTGTTGCTACAATTGCCTTGACCAAATTGTAAACATCATCCTTGGCAACATAGCAAATCTCGTCCGCAACCCGAGCAAAAGTTTCTTCTTTATTGTGAGTGCGGCCCAAACCGCCACCGGCAAACACGTCAAAACCTTGCAACTCGCCAGCTTCATTGGTAATTACCACCAAGCTCAAATCCTGAGAGTACAAGTCAATTGAATTATCTCCCGGTACAGTAACCGAACACTTGAACTTGCGAGGCATATAATGCTCGCCGTAAATCGGCTCTTCCTTGTCCTCACCAAAGATTGTGCCGTTCGCGTTTTGCTGTCTGGCGGCCTTAACTGCGGGATCTTCCTCAGCCGAAATAGCCTTTTCGCCATCAAGCCAAATTTCGTAATAAGCACCGGTTTGCGGTGTCAGCAAATCGGCGACATTGTTGGCGTATTGCAAAGCATACTGGTATTCTGGGCGATTTTTGTAAGGTGCTGGCGGTGCCATGACGTTGCGGTTCAAGTCGCCGCAAGCTCCCAAGGTTGACCCCATATTTTTAATAATTGAGGAAAACACTGCTTTAAGATTTTTTTTCAGCACGCCGTGAATTTGGAAACCTTGGCGGGTTGTGACGCGCAGCGTGTGGTTGCCGTATTCTTCTGATAGCTTGTCTAGCGCCAAAAATAGCTGGGGAGGAACTAACCCGCCGGGATTGCGGGTGCGGAGCATGAACTGATAGTCTTTTTCTTGTCCTTTAACTCGATTGTCTCGATTGTCTTGCTGGTACGAGCCGTGAAATTTGAGAATCTGAATCCCGTCTTCGGTGAAGTGGGTTGTTTCTTGTAACAGTTCAGTCGCAACGGGTTCTCGTAAATAGTTGCTGCGTTCTTTGAGACCTTCTGATTTCGAGGGCTTGCGCGCCGCAGGGGTTGAAGTGGTAGATGTGATCATGGGAATGTATAGTGCCAGTTATAATTAGATAAAGGTCGATCGAATATTTCTTGACTATTGGACAGTTGACAAATTTGCACTTGACAAATTTCCTCAGAAATGCTGTGGCGGATCTGTTGACAACCCGGTTAACAACTAAGTTAATAACGGTAATCCGGTAGGAATTCTGATGTTGTTCTATTTTAACACGTTCGAGCCCGGGCCCAAAAAATTGTAATTAAGAGTTTATACTTTGACTAGCTTAACTGCCGGAAACTTTAGAAATAATTAACCTCAACCTTTAAAACTATGTCACTGTATGACGAAGACAACTTTGTGGTATTAGAAACAAACCAGCCGGAGCAGTTTTTGACGGCGGTGGAATTATTAGAAAAGCTGAAAGCGGTCTTATCCCGAGAACACGAAGATTTGCCGCAGGATGTACTCAAATTCTCTTCGGTGGAAGAACAAGCTAAATATTTAATTGATACTTATTGTGAATTAGATGTCGGGCCGGGAAAATTTTTGCAGTGGTACGCAGTGCGTTTGGAAAAATAATATTATCTTAAATCGCCTCAATCACATTCGTTCGTAGTGAGGACTTTAGTCCTTCTTATTTGATGCGGACTGAAGTCCTCACTACTAACCTCGTTCGTAGTGAGGACTTTAGTCCTTCTTATTTGATGCGGACTGAAGTCCTCACTACTAACCTCGTTCGTAGTGAGGACTTTAGTCCTCTCTTGTTTGATGCGGACTGAAGTCCTCACTACTAACCTCTAACTAATGACTAATAACTAATCTTCTAACTGTTGGACTGATGACACTTCAACTGCGGTAACATCGATCGTACCGGGCGGCGTCAAACGGCTAAAATGACCTTCCTCTATTTTCAAAGGTTCGCCACAATTAGCACACTGAAACTGAGTTTGATTTAAAGCTGTGAATTCGTACTGACAAACAGGACACTTGTCTTCAATTAAATTGCGTTTCAGCCACCACTGAAGCGCGAAAAATCCTACCACAGGAGTCAGCAGCAACAAACCTACTACAATCAAAAATGATTTAACTACCCAACCCAAACCAATTGACACCAACACGCAGGCGATGCCCAGCAATATCAGCCAATTGCTAATACGGGGTAGGTTTAAAGAGATTTTGGGGGTGCCTTGGTTCACGGTGGTCTCCTTTGATGTCTTTTCAGGTAGGCGTAACTACATCCTACTTAGAAATTCAGGCGGTCGATCGAGTTAATCTTTCTATTGTACACGCAGAAACCGCTCTCTACGTTACAAGTTAATCAGAGTCAGAAGGTTGAAAAATCCTTTGTTAAGGATTCACACAGCGATTCAAAACTAAATCTTGCTAGGGTTTGTTCCCTCAACCAAGGTCGATCGCACCTTCGATCCTTTCCTTGAAGCATTTCCACACAAGCAACCGCTACTGCTGCCGGATCTCGGCGAGGAACTCGCCATCCCAGTTTACCATCTTGCAGCGGATCTGCCGAGCCGTCCGCGTCCCCGGCGAGGACTGGTATTCCGCAAGCTAGAGCTTCCAAATACACTATACCGAAGCCTTCCTGGGAGGGCATTACATAGGCATCGGCTAACTGATAATGTGCTGCTAAGTCTTCTGTCGGTACAAAACCCGCAAATATAACTCTTTCGGCAACTCCCAAACTGAAGGCGAGTTTTGCTAATCTAGGGCGATCGTCCCCGCGTCCAATTACTAAGTATTTCACATTGGGAAAACTTTTGGCAATTTCTGGCAAAGCTTGAATTGTGACATCGACGCCTTTGTAACTATCAGTCGATCGCAATCTAGCTACAGTCATCAATATTTTAGCGCCAACCAGATCGTATTTTTCTAATAAATGCAGCGGTTTGGGGCCGATAGTAAATATTTTTTCATCTACAGTACAAGGTACTATTTGGAATTTGTCGGGATTTAAGTTGTTGAGTTCGCAAGTGCGTGAAGCGAAGCTATCCCGTAGGGAATCGCGCGTGTACCGGCTAATCGTCCAAATACTGTCAGCCTGTCTCATTGCTATTTGATATTTTAGCGGAAGTGTTTCCCAAACTTCCTTGCCGTAAGTTAAAATCGTATAGGGAATTCCCAACGGCTGGCATAATGTTTTAATGAGCGGTGCAAGTTTGATGTGACCGCAGAAAACCCGTTGAGGTCGTTTTTGCACCAAGCAAGTTAGCAATTTGGCGGCAAACTTAAAACGGCCAAGCCAAGCAGGATGAGTTTTTAAGTAAGAAAATTTGAGATTTTTGGACTCGAAGGGATTGTGACAATCTGGAGAATCTCGCAACAACAAAATTTCTGCTTGTGGCGGAAAGTTTTTGGCTGCGCTTAGTGACAGGTAAGCTTTCAGGATGTCTTGAATGTAGGATTGAATCCCGCCTTCGCTGGAAAATATTTCTAGGAAACACCACAAGTAAGAAGACTCGGCAGTTGAAACCGCGTCTGTACAAACAAAACCCGCATCGGCTGGTTGAATGCCAGAAGTCGTAGGGTGTGGATCCATGAAAAATCGCTAATTAAATACCGACAATCTTACTGGTACGTTGTTGCGCTTGGGCGCTATTTAAATATATAAGAAAGCGGGCTTTGCTCGATCGGGGTATAAAGTTGTTGCGCTTGGGCGCTCTTTATATATGACGAAGCGCTTAAGCGCAACAACGTACCTTTGACGGGTGCCACCTCCGCACAGCAAACCCCCGTCTCGGCTTTCATGTCGCCCAAAAAACAAAAAGCCCCTAAACATCGCTGGTTAGGGGAGAAAATTATCAGGGTGCATCTACTAATGTGGTTAGTATAGCATCCTTTTGTGGGGTGTCACCCATCATGGGTGACACCAACGCAGTTTTTTCGATGAGAATAAATTATATTTGAGGTGCTAAATGATTGCCAAAGCTTGTATGTCCGATCGCATTGTCGCTGTTAACCTAAGATAGGACAGACGCAAAAATCCTCAGAAAGCCTGTAGATTGGTAGATTTATGCTCGCGAAAGCCGATATTTTTCCAGAAATCGGGTTGGCGATCGGCAAGTCCTATTATTTAAAATAAATCCGTGCTAGACCTCAAATTAATCCGAGAAAATCCGCAAGCCGTACAAGAGTGCCTCAACACTCGCGGAGGCAACTACGAAATCGAGCCAATTCTGCAACTAGACAAACAGCAGCGGGAGCTCGAAGGTAAGCGATCGCAACTGCAAGCCCGCAGCAACGAAATAGCCAAACTCATCGGGCAAAAAAGAAAATCGGGTTTACCCCTCGAATCTCCCGAAATTCAAACTTTGCAAGCAGAAGGTAACGAAGTCGGCACGCAGTCGAACGAATTGCAAGCACAGGAAAAAGACTTAAAAGCTCAGATAGAAGCTCTATTGTTGCCACTGCCGAACTTGCCCGGTAAGTCAACTCCGATCGGCAAAAATGAAGATGAAAACGTCGAAATCCGGCGCTGGGGAGACGAATACATTCCCCAAAATCCCGATATTTTGCCCCACTGGGAAATCGGCGAAAAATTAGGAATTCTCAACTTTGAACGGGCAGTAAAAATCGCGAGTCCCCGCTTTGTAACCTTAGTTGGAGCCGGTGCAGCCCTGGAAAGAGCGATTATTCAATTCATGCTAGATAGGCATACAAAAGCTGGTTATGTAGAAGTAATTCCCCCACTTTTAGTTAACACCGAATCTCTGACAGCATCTGGTCAATTACCTAAATTTGCCGAGGAAAGTTTTAAATGTGGCCAGGATGATTTGTGGCTAATTCCTACTTCCGAAGTTCCGGTTGTCAATCTTTATCGAGATGAAATCTTGACAGCAGAACAGTTGCCAGTTTATCACTGTTCTTTCACTCCTTGTTTTCGCCGGGAAGCCGGAAGTTACGGCAAGGATACGCGGGGATTAATTCGACTGCACCAATTTAATAAGGTGGAATTGGTGAAACTGGTGCATCCGAGTACCTCTGAGGCTGAGCACGAAAAGCTCGTGCAGGATGCCGAGGGTATTTTGCAGGCGCTGAAATTGCCTTATCGGGCGATCGAGCTTTGTACCGGCGACTTAGGTTTTGCGGCGGCAAAAACCTACGATTTAGAGGTGTGGCTGCCTTCTGCGGGCAAATACCGCGAGATTTCGAGTTGCTCCAATGTGGCAGATTTCCAAGCGCGGCGGGCAAATATTCGCTTTAAAGAAGCGGGGAAAAAAGGTACTCAATTCGTACACGCGCTCAACGGTTCCGGTTTGGCTGTGGGGCGGACAATGGCGGCTATTTTGGAGAATTACCAGCAGCCGGATGGGACGGTAAAAGTGCCGGAAGTTCTTCAATCTTATCTCGGTCGCGAGATTTTGTAAATCAGGTATGTAGTTGCGCTTTAGCGCTCTTTTCCATAGATTAGCAAGAGCGCTGAAGCGCAACTACGTACCAGGTATGTTGTTGCGCTTCAGCGCTCTTTTATATAGATAAGCAAGAGCGCTGAAGCGCAACTACGTACCTCAGAGTTTTGTTTTGATTTGGGCGCTTTTTTTCAGAGATTAGCAAGAGCGCTGAAGCGCAACTACGTACCTCAGAGTTTTCTGGGAATTGCGCGCTTTTCTATATAAATGCGAACCCGGATTTAATATTAATTACAAAATTTTTAGCGCTTCCTTGATATCCAGCGCCAAAAATCTATCCAATGCTAAATACATCCAATAAAGAGATAACTGAGCGTCACTGTTAGTCTTTTGAAACCCCAAAGCATAGGACATTTTTTCATAACTGGGGTGAATAATTAACGTGTACAAGTCGCAAAGATTGGGAAAATCTGTTTGGATTTCTACTAAAATTTTTTGTACATCCTCAATCAAAGTAATCCGGTATTCTTCTAAATATTTCGGATCGATTACCCAACAGCGGACAAACACTGACTGGCAATTCCGATCTCCTGGTAGCGCCATCTTGAAAGGATCGATATCAGAAACAGAACTTAAATGCAGGCTTTTGCTGGGAGCGCTAAAAAAATTAACATCCGATTCGCTAGCGGTGGGATAAAGTAAGTAAAATCCGACTGGATTGAGATTGTCGCAGCGACGCAAAACTCGCATTCCTTTTGAATATTGAGCAGCCGAAAGCCGAATAACTTTAGCAATCTTTTGGGGAACTGCGTTCGTGCTGCGGTTCATCCAGTTATAATAGCTTGCTAGTAAATTAGCGACGGGGATGGCATCGCACCGAGGGTTAAAATCATCTAATTTCAGTTTGACTGAGTTTTCGGGCTTCGGGGGATCTAAAATTTCTGGGATGGGTTGAATTTGAATTGCTGTAGCGTTTCCGTCAAAGTGTTTTTCGATCAATCCGAGTGCTTCTAGTTTATCTAACATCATTCCGGCGGCGCGATCGCTCCCGCGATCGGAATCCGAGTAAAATAGTTCTGCTGCTTCCCGGTGAGTGCACTGCACTTCTGTTGCTGGTAATTCCAGTTTCGCCAGCGGCGGTTTGACGCGGGGCTGGCTTTCCTGAAGCTGTTTCACTGATAAGTAAATCCAAAGCCTGACAAAGCATTCAGCCCTAGTGCGAGTGACGCCTACTCGTTTCATCAACAGCGAAACAGCGGCGCGGCGTTGAGATTGAGAATACCAAGCATCTAGTTTTGCAATATCCATTTCAGTTGGGAAGCAGGGAAGGAACTCTAGTTATATTTTGGCTTAATTTTCCCAAAAACTTCACCCTGCTTCAGGTTACTTGTTGCCGCTGTTGCTGAACTTGTCTGATTTCCCCTGACTCTACAATACAACTGGTTGCTCCTTGCAGGTTCAGTGCTTCACAAAGCACAATCAATCTTAGATATTTTCAGGCTTGATTTAACAAACAACGAACTCGACTAAATTAGCATTTTGAGAGGTTTAGGGTATGCACAGCGCTTATATCAATCGGATTGGGAAATTTTTGCCGGGGGAACCGATTAATAATGATGAGATGGAGGAGTATCTGGGCAAAATTGCCTCGCGCCCTTCGAGAGTCAGACAGCGCATTCTCAACAGCAACGGGATTAAACAGCGCTATTACGCGATCGACAAACAGCAGCAGACACTCTATTCTAACAGCCAAATGGCAGCGTTTGCTGTCCGGGATGCGATCGCCCAGGCAAATCTGGAACCAAGTGCGATCGACTTATTGGCCTGCGCTACCACTTTACCAGATTTATTAGTACCAGGATTTGCCAGCACGGTACATGGGGAACTTTCCGAATTATCTCCCCTAGAAATAGTTTCAACTCAAGGAGTTTGCTGCGCGGGAGTTACCGCCTTAAATTACGCCACATCTCAACTCGAACTCGGCAAAAAACAAACAGCAATCGCCGTAGCCTCCGAATTTCCCTCGCGCCTGTTCAAAAGCACCAAATTTGAAACAGAAACATCAGTCCAAGCTGGAAAAACCCTACCTTTCGATACAGAATTTCTGCGTTGGATGCTTTCCGACGGCGCCGGAGCATTTTTGCTGCAAAACCATCCAAACTCGACGGGAATTAGTTTAAAAATAGAATGGATTGAACTCGTTTCTCACGCCAACGCCTATCCAGTTTGTATGTATTCAGGATTGGCAAGCGAAACATCAACCAAAAGCTGGTTAGATTATTCATCCTACCTCGATGCAGCCACAGCCGGAGCCTTTGACTTGCGGCAAAATATTCGCTTGCTAGACAATGTAATGAAATTAGGCGTTGAAGGTTGGCTGAACTTGATTAAAAATGGGAGAGTTTGTCCGCAGGAAATTGACTGGCTGCTGTGCCACTATTCGTCTCACTTTTTCCGGGGACAAATTGTCGAACTTCTGGAACAAGCAGGCTGCATGATTCCCGAAGAAAAATGGTTTACCAACTTGTACTCGCGGGGAAATACAGGCTGCGCTTCGATTTATTTAATGTTAGAGGAATTGTTCAATTCTGGCAAGTTGCAGCCAGGACAAAAAATCTTTTGTTTTGTTCCGGAAAGCGGTCGCTTTACAACGGCTTACATCATGTTAACTGTTGTGGAAAGCACTAATAAATTTATGACTTCTCAAAGTTTGAAATCCATTGATCTTCCCGAAGCTTCGCCTCTCGAAAGTGTGAAATCGGAAATATTTTACTCTCCGCAAGCTTATTTGTTGCGGGAGTTAGCCTGGATTTGGCTGAGATTCGATCGCGAAATTCGTTCTGTTCCCATTGTCCGCAAATTGTACCGGGGAGAGTTTACAATAGAAGACTATCAAGCTTTGCTGTGCAATCTCCGCCCGCAAGTTGTCGAGGGAGCGCGCTGGATTGCTCGGGCTGCATCTAACATGACTGACTTCCGTTTGCGATCGACTTTTATCGGCCACGCCCAAGACGAACACCGCGACTATCAAATGCTGGAACGGAATTATGTTTCTGTCGGAGGCGAGTTGTCAAAAATTGTCGAATATGATAAGAATATTGGCAGCGAAGCACTGTCAGCTTTTATCTTCCACCAAGCATCGCGGGAAAATCCGGTTGATTTAATTGGCAGTATGTTTATCATCGAAGGATTGGGCAATCGGTTGGCGGGAAAGTGGGCAAAAGAAATCAAAGAAACTCTCGGTTTGCAAGACGAACAAGTATCGTTTTTAGCTTATCACGGAGCGAATGACGAGTCGCATTTAGCCAAATTAGAAAATTTGATTAATGCAGAGTGGATGACAGAGGACATCGCCCGTCGCATTGTCAAAACTGCCCGCGTCACTGCTCGTTTATATCTATTGCAATTGGAGGAAATCCGCTAATGCAAAAGCTGCAAAAACAAGATATCACAACTCTTCCCGACGAGCAGAAAGTCCCTTACGCTACCAAACCCTACAACCGCCGAGATCCGAATGTTTGGGATGTCCTGTTTTGCGATCGGTCAATTCCCGTCGATTTAGTGGCAAAAGCATACATGACGAGGGATTTGCAAAACTGGACTCGCAATTATTTGCTCGTACCGATCAAAATAATTGCTAACTTGTTGCTGGCGGTAATTATGACAGCAAAGCGTTTGTTGCCGTTTCAATTTCGCGCTTACACTTTAATGCACAAATCGGCTGCATTTTTCCTAAATAACTTTGTCTCGCCAGAAGCTTGTTATTTAATTGTGCGGCACATCAGCATCGGCTCCAACATTATCAACTTCTTAATTGATAACGGCCCGGATACCCAGATTGAAAAGTCAAAACTTTATCCGCGCACAGTTAGCGATTTAGCTGACAATGCCTTTCTCGAACACGACTTAATTTTGTATAACTTTGTCTGGGACTACAACCAGGCAATACTTACAAATCCCAACTGGTTGCAGCTTGTCAAAAAACGCGCAATTAATTATGATAGCATTCAACCTGTAGAAGTTGAAATAGATTTTGACAAGCGCAGGTGGCTGAGGATTTTGGATCTGGAATCTGCGATCGAATTGTTTAAAGTATTTTATTCTTTCTGTTTGACTAGCGACGAATTTGCGCGAGCAGTGATGTCGCTTCAGTTAGATGAAAACTTCGGAGTGTACGTCAGCGAGATTACCGGAAATCACGACTGGAATCATGTAATTGTCAACCGCCACCCGCTAGCACCAAACAGTCCGTTTAATGCGGCACGCGACTTGTTTTTGCACGGGATAATTTCGGAATATCTCTATCGGTATTTAGAACTGCGAAAAGAGATGAACAATGCTGAAAATTAGAGTGCGTCAACTCTAGAATAAAAACAATCAAATACGTTCGTAGTGAGGACTTCAGTCCGCATAAATTCAACCAAACTAAATTTCTCGCTACAAACACTTTTATGAAAAATGATTGAGGGATATAATTTGATTTGCTTAATCATCGAAAACCTCTAAGCTGAGCCACCCAACAAGTTGCCAAACATTCTTGATTTTAAGATAAAATCAAGAAAAAATCTCAAGCCAGTGCTAGCTGTGGTTGTTCTGCTAATTTCGAGAAATCATGATAGATCACAATCCACTTACCTGTAATCGGATCGCGGTAAGTAATAAACGGATTAGATTTTAAAGGCTTATTGCAAGGTTTAGCTGCCATTTCTACAAGCTCCCAATAAATTTTATTGAATAATTATACAACGCCATACTTTTAATAATCGCCTGTTTTGCAGAATATCCGGGTGATTGTTGCCTCAAAAACAGGTGATATTTCAGGCATTTTGTGGTGACAGATAGCACTGTGTACTGTGATTGAAAAATTCATTTATAGTGAGCGGTATCACAAAAAAACTCCGAAAAACAATTCTGCCTCGTGCCTTTTATCGTCTATCTTCAAAAGGCCGACTATTTTCAGTGGATATCTGATATTATTAAGTAAGGTAAAGACGTTTATCAGAGATCTCCTCACAAACTTATGGCGCTATTTGGATTTGGCAAAAAGTCGAGCCTGCCGTCTTCCCAAGACGCATTGCCGGGACGGGCAGAGTCTATGCCGGTACCGGCAACTCACTTTGTTAATGGCAATCCCCTCAAACCTCCGTTTCCAAACGGCATGGAGACTGCCATGTTTGGATTGGGCTGTTTTTGGGGTGCGGAACGCAAATTTTGGCAGGAAAAAGGTGTTTTTTCGACTGCGGTTGGCTACGCGGCGGGGATTACTCCGAATCCTACTTACAATGAAGTTTGCAGCGGGATGACGGGACATAATGAAGTTGTTTTGGTTGTGTTCGATCCGAAAGTAATTAGTTACGAAACGCTGCTAAAAGTTTTTTGGGAAAGCCACAATCCGACTCAAGGAATGCGTCAGGGAAATGATTCCGGTACTCAATATCGATCGGGCATTTACACGTATTCAGCCAGCCAAATGCAGCTTGCTGAAGCTTCGCGCGATGCTTACCAGCAAGCTCTGACACCCGCTGGTTACGGTAAGATTACGACTGAAATCATTGATGCTCCTGAGTTTTATTACGCGGAAAGCTATCACCAGCAGTATCTTGCTAAAAACCCTAACGGTTATTGCGGTTTGGGCGGTACTAAGGTGTGTTTGCCTGCTATGTCTCAGGCTTGAAATTTTATCCCGCTTGATGGGGATACAATCAGGTTCGTTGGTGTCAATTTAATCTCAAATGTAGTCATAGAAATCTGTCTGACGATTAAGGCCAGATCCCCCCTAGCCCCCCTTAAGAAGGGGGGGACAGGAAGCGATCGAACTATTAGGGCCAGATCCCCCCTAGCCCCCCTTAAGAAAGGGGGGACAGGAAGCGATCAAAGTCGGGTGCATCTCAGTTTTGCATTTGTAGTGCTGTAAAAAAAATGCTTTTTGCGAAAATGAGATGCTCCCTCAAAGTCCCCCTTCCTAAGGGGGATTTAGGGGGATCGGGCCTCAGATAAAAGCGAGATTTCTCAGGCTTCAGACTTAATTTGACACTAATGAACACTGCTGTGTCCCTACAGCATAGGGCTAGAATTTCGCCACAAACAGCGGAATATGTTATTAGTTGAAAACAAGTAAAAAATGCTGAATGCTGTTGTAATTATCAATTTAATGATATCTCTGGTCTGTTTTTATATCGCTGCGAAAGTGTGGAAAATCAGGCGGACGATCGCACGTTTTGAATTTCGGATCGCTGCAATCGAGCGCTGTAGCAACAATGTCCTCAGCAAATCGCCGGATTTCTTTGCTAAAAGGCAGCAAGGTGTTCACCAATTACGGTGGAATTATCAACAACTGGAATTGCAACTGCAACAGGTTCAGCAACTTTTGGGATTGCTGGGTTTGGGACGGATGCTTTGGCGGCGGCGCGATTCCCTGCGGGATAGCTTCGCTTCACGACCTTTGAGGTAAGCTATCCTAAAACTGTATTGAGAGTAGCTATAAAAATGTCAACTAAACGTTCAGGATTATTTATTGGCGGTTTGTTGGTGGGTTCTGCGATCGGGGCCGTGACTGGGTTGCTGATGGCACCGCGAACGGGCAAGGAGACGCGGCAGATCTTGAAAAAATCGGCCGATGCTTTGCCGGAGTTGGCGGAGGATTTATCGACTAGCGTCCAATTGCAGGCCGATCGACTTTCTGAAACTGCAATCCGAAATTGGGACGAAACTTTGATTAGACTCAAGGAGGCGATCGCCGCGGGTTTAGAAGCGACTCAGCGGGAACGCCAAACCCTCTCGGAAAGTGAAGCCGAAGTTACTCCCCCGTCGCGCCCTCCCGTCCGCTAACAAGGTCACGATCAACCAAAAATAAGGTATTTTAATCATTGTGAGCCGATCGCAATCATTGATTTACTGCAACACTTAGGTCAGCCCCAAATCCGAGATTCAAGTGAGTGACCCTATATTTTGGCTAGGACTTTCGATTTTGCTAGTGGCGGTTAGCCTAACTGCTGTTTTAGTGACTTTAATACCTGCGGTGCAAGCGCTAGCAAGGGCAGCCCGGAGCGTGGAAAAGCTCGCGGATACGCTTTCGCGCGAGTTTCCGCCGACTTTGGAGGCGATTCGGTTGACGGGGTTGGAAATTAGCGAGTTGACGGATGATGTCAGCGATGGGGTGCAAAGTGCGGGGGAGGTTGTCAAACAAGTCGATCGCAGTCTTGGTACCGCGAAAAAGCAGGCGCAAAACGTGCAAGTAACTACTCGCAGCGTGGTGACGGGGATTAAGGCTGCTTGGAAAACTTTAACTCGGAAGCCGCCGATTTCTGGGGGGAGGGGCAGAGGGGGCGATCGATTGTCGGCGAGTCAAAGAAGTGCGATTTCGCTGAGGGATTCGGGTTTGGAGGACAGATATTCTGGGGTTTACGGTACGGGCGCGAGCAATGGGGAATCGCCACGGTTGAGGAATAGCGAGGGTTCTGGTTTGCCGGGGGATGCTGAAGATTTTGAGCAAGTGCGATCGGGCGATTCTTGATAGCACCCAATTCCTCATCCTCCCCCAACAGCACAGCCATCCCACCAGCAAGGATTCTTATTCATAAAATCCATCAAAGCATTATACTTAGGCGAACTTTTTTGCTCCACATACTCCAAAGCCCCCCAACTTCCCCACTTACTAAATCCGCTTACATCCACAAAGTGCACGAACAGATTGCCTCCAGTTTCTTTCCAACTATTGAGCAACTGCGTGTAGAGCTCGTACATTTCCGGACGCCTATTTAATTCCATAAAAAACTTAGTTAGTTTTTCATTATTTTCCACTCCTTCAATACCTACAATATGTTGACCGCCCTCGTAAACAAATAACTTGAGATTTTTCTTTTTAACCACATCTAAGAAATACTTAAAGTCATTAGCAACATCTGGCAAACTATCTTTGAATCCCGGCAGCAACCCACCCTCTTTTAATTGCTTAAAAGCTTTGCTAAAGCCGCCATCTGGCTCTTTCAACCAAGACTCTACTTTACTGACACTTTCTTTCGCGCCCAAATTTCCACTGAAATATCCAGCTATAGCTAAGGCATCAATGCCGTGTTGATAACAAGGTTTATTGCCCTCAGCTACCCAATAGGAACACTCTAAAGAATAAGTTTCTAAATCTCTCCAGGCTCTTTGAGTCCCCAACACGCAGACAACTCGATTCTTTTCATCCCCAAAAACGCCTTTCCAGATATCGCACATTTGAGCAGTACGCATTCCGTGCCATTGCATAAAAGCGTCTCCTTTATCTCCCCACTTAGCTTTACCTTGTTCCAAAGCATAATTCGATTGTGGAAATGACCAATTCCAAACCTCATTAGAATACTCTACATAAACTTTCAGCTTTGGGTCTAAACTATCTTTTACCATTTTAGCAAAATTAGTCATATATTCATCTGTAGCCTGATGCGGCATATTAACCCAGGGTTCGGCTTGGAGTTTATTAGCTAAATTCACCATAATTTCTATGGGAACATTTCCTCTGTAAGCATAGGATACACTCTCTGGTTTAGGTCGGTTTGACCATTCTTTTTGTTCAGAACCGTTTGTCCCCATCCAGTCCATAAAACGCAATACTCTAAAATTTTTAATCTTTTCTATAAACAGCGGATTAAATATTTCACCGCTTTGAGACAACTGTTCATCTTGGGAGCGAATTACTTTAATATTGCGGATATAGTTCCCAGTTTTCTTCGGATCGGTAGCAGTAATTGTGATAAATATGCCTCCGCCTTTTGTGGCATCGACATTTATGATATCCCTTCCGGGTTTAGATGCAGCATCATCTTTTTGGGCATCAAAGTTATATTCGATCGCACCCTCACCCTCATAGGTAACAATATATTGCCCTGAAGGATAGAGATTGGGAATTTCCCTAAGTAAAAGGGTACTTACCTTAGTATATTTAGGAGCATCTTCAGGAGATGGAAGAGATTTCACCCACCCGTTTTCATCAAGATTTAAAAGCTTATATTCCTCTGTATCCCATTCACCCTTACAGTTCGGTTGTCCGCTGGTGCATTGAGTTATCCATTGTCTAGAAGATTTGAAAGCATCTAAAAAGGGTAATTGTGTTGACCAATCAGCAATACCGCTAAGCCCAATTCCTAAAGAAGAGCTAGCATTTGAGGTATTTTTTACTTCTGTAGCGACAGGTACTTTGGGATTTGCTATCGGAGTTGTTGGAGAATTTTTAGTTGTGAGATCCCAACATCCGGGAATGAAAATGACAAATATTAATAAACCAATGAGAAAGCCAATAACTTGATTTTTTGACCGTACATTTAATCTAGACATAGATTTGAATATTTTAATTTTTGCAGGTAAAATCGTAGCTGGTACAAAAGTTTTAATTTTGATATTTTATCAAAAACTTCCTTCTGAAACTATCAGCTACAACATTATTAACATTTTTACCTCTCAGTGGATGGGCGATCGCCCTTTCTATAGGTTCGATCCTTCGGACTTCAGTCCGCATAATTTCAGTCGCCAAGTGCGATCGCTCATCTAGTCTTTTCGATCCAGGTTCGTAGTGAGGACTTCAGTCCGCATAATTTCAGTCGCCAAGTGCGATCGCACATCTAGTCTTTTTTATCCAAATCTTCGGTTTTTGGAGTTTCTGAAGTAGAGGGGAATGTTAATTGGATGTTGATATCCATTGATATTGTACTTTGCTCCAGCCAACCGATATTAACTATCTTTATTAATGCTTCTGTAGGTACAGAATTATTTAGTTTAAATTCAGGAGAAAACTCAGTTTTATATCCGGCTTCCTGTAGCCGATCGCAAATATTGCGCCAATTTCCTACAGGTTCGTTAGGTACATCGGCGAGTTTTTTCACATATTGGTATAAAGTTTTACATAGATAAACCTCCGCACTTTTGGAAGTCTGAAACAGTTGGCGGGCGATTTCGGCGGGACTGCAACCCGAAAGCAAGCCTCGGAGGTAGAGTTTTTCGGTTTCTGTGAGTCCCCGGCGCGATCGGGGAGAGATTTGCCGTTTAGCTTCTGCAAAAGCTTGGTAGAGCCTTTCTAAGTCCCAGTGTTGGGCTGCTTCGGCAAATAAGTCTTCCTTGGATGCCATTGTCGGATGTGTTGAGATTTGACTAACGACAGGATAACCGAAATTGCTAGCGTTTGTTAGTTTACTTTTTTATTTGCCTAGTGTAATGTTACACATATTACCTTGAGTTGAGCTTGTTGACGAGATGTGACGCCGAGTAGGAATACTCAGATTCAGTGATGGCGCGATCGTTACAACGAACCTCAAAGCTAATATTTGGAAACATCTGACGGCGCTTGATAAAGTTTTGTAACAAAAATCCAATATTTTGCATAAAACTTGTGGACTTTGCCAGATAGATAAATAGAGCTTGATTAAGTACCGCTACTGTTGCGGTTCGTCGGGACTCAGGGTGCATTAGGGCGATCGGCCGATCGGCTTTTAGAACAATTTGTTTATTTAGTCTAAGCAAACGCGCGGCAAGTCTCTGTACTTGTTCCGATTCAACACGGGGAAATGGGTAATAACGTGTCTAATTTTTTCACGCCTGAATTTAATAACGAAAGTGCGATCGCTCCTTGGAATGCCAGCCTAGAACCGACTAAGGCTATTATCCCGCAGCTAGATGCTAACCGCGTCCTAACGGGGGGTGTCGGTCAGGAAGTTAATCTCCCGACTTTAACGCCAGAAGCCTATGACAATATCATCTTGCCTGACGATTTGCTAACCCGGATGGCTAGTGCAGTGAGTACCGAGTCCAACAGCAGTTTACCGGATAGCTCCGTCGATTTGCTAACAGGTCAGGCGATGTCAGAGGTTTATGGGGATTTGAGTAAGTTTGCGGGCGCGCCAGATTTCGCAGCTAAGCTGAATGTGGCTTTTGGGGAAAACTGGGATGCTGCGGCTGCGAAAGCCTTAGCTGAAGAATGGTTTCAGGGAGATTTTAGCGATATTCCGCCGGTGAAGATTGTCTCGTCTGCTGAGATTGGTGGGGCGAATGGGGCTTTTGCTGCGGCGACGGATACGATTTATTTATCGAAGGAATTTTTGGCTGAGAATGCGGCGAATCCGGGGGCGATCGCGGATGTGTTGCTGGAAGAAATCGGGCACTCTGTTGATGCGCGGTTGAATGTTACGGATTCACCGGGAGATGAGGGGGCGATTTTTTCGAGGGTTGTTCAGGGTAAGGAGTTGACTCAGGGTGAGCTTCAGGGGTTGAAGGGTAAAGATGATATTGGGATTGCCACTATAGGTGGAAAGGTTATTGAGATAGAAGAGCAGCGGCTTTTTGGTGGATCGCAGGGATCGATATTGGGAGTAGATGGATCAAGCATTCTTCTAGCTGGAGAACTGACTAGAAACGATAGTAATAATCCCACTGGGAACGGCAGATTCGCTGACGACTACCGTTTCGATAATATCAGTCCAGGTCAACAATTGCAACTCGATTTGAACTCAGATGACTTTGATAGTTTTCTGCAACTGGTAGATGAAAAAACTGGTCGAGTTATTACTGGTGATGATGATGCTGGTGGCAACAGAAACTCTCGGTTGAGCTTTACGGTACAACCAAATATCAATTATATAGCACGGGCTACCAGCTACAGTCCAGGTGAGACAGGCAATTACAGAATCAGTTCTATAAACTTATCGAATATTTCTCCAGATCCGGATGGAACGACAGAAAAAGCCAAACCTTTAGTTCTTCAGGGAAAAAGCCTAAGTAATGGTAAAAATGGTGGCATCATTGAAAGTGAAAATATCGGTCGTAACTACGACTATGGCAAGGATTCTGCTGACTACTACAAATTCTCACTGAATGAAGCTAGACGAATTAACATTGCGTTGGATAACTTAACAGCGGACGCAGATCTAGAGCTATTTAAAGAAGGTGATAACACTTTCAGAGCGGAATCTGGAAGGTTTTTTACAAATCCTGAAGCTATCAGCCGTGAGTTGCAGCCGGGCACTTATTATGTCAAAGTTATTCCCTACCAGACAGCACAAACTGATTACAAACTGCGGATTACTGAACTCACGGGAAATATTCAGGTAAAGACATCAGATAGGAGTGTGGCGGGTGTCTTACTAAGCGAGGAGGACAAAAACTATACCAATGGGGTAAACTTATATCGCTTCGACGAAACTGGACGCAAAGACAATCTAGCTATTGAACCTGGTAAAGATACTATTGTAGTCATTCATGGCTGGAAGGATAGCACTGATACAGATGACGATGGTAAGGAAAGCCCTATCAGATCGTTAGGAAAAGCCGCTGCTAAGAAATATCCCAATTATCAAGTGCTTGCTCTAGATTGGCGCTTTCCCGCAATAAGCTCCACGGATCGTAAAAACGTACCAGATTTTCCAGTGCCACTCAGGGCTGCTCAATCAATTACACCAGTAGCTAAATGGGCTGTGAATGCACTCATAAATTTGGGAATTAATCCAGATAAGCTCAGCATTTTTGGTCATAGTTTAGGTTCCTATGTTGGCACTGAGATTGGACGCCTTTTTAATGAAGATAATAATGGAAATAATCAAAAATTAGGGCAGCTTAAGAACTTTGTTGCACTAGATCCGGCTAATCCTATAGATGATTATGACATCGACGGAAATACACCAGGCATTCAAAAGGTGAAGAAAGAGTGGGATTTTGCGAAAAGAAGCATAGCACTTGTTGGCAAAGACGGTGCAAGAGGAGAAGGTTTAGCAGGTTCTAACGAGGGGGCTGCAAGAGCTCAGGATTCTCTTGTTGTTGACCTTACTGAGGGTGTAGATCCGAGGAAAATTGCGGAAACATATCACACTGCTCCAGTCAAGATTTTCCAAAAAGCTTTGGAAAACAACTATTTAAAGCTGGAAGAAAACTTAGCTTTACCCAATGATCTCATACCGAACTCCTATGATGACAGTGCTGATGTCGCTCAGTTTCGGAATGGGAGGCATGAAGGAAAAATAGTCGCTAAGTCAGACGGAAACATAGAGAAACTGCAATATGTCAACAGAACTGGTGGGTTCGGCGATCTCAAAGATGATGGACGAGCATGGACAAGCTGATACTCCCATTTTTGTACCAGTGCAATTTCTCTCCCTTGTCATGTGCGATTTTCTTCAATATTTCATCACTAAAACTCAGTCCAATTCACGGTTAAGAACAAATAACAATGGCATTAAGATTTACCAATGACAATGGTCTTATTCGCTTGCTTGGCGATAATACCTCAGAATCTATTACCCTATCGCCTGGAGAACTAACAAATATTCCTGGCGGTGTTTGGGTTCGCGGTGGTAACGATACAGTCATAGGTTCTGCTGATAATGAACTCATTCTAGGAAACGAGGGTCTAGATAGCATTTCAGGCGGTGCTGGTAACGACACTCTCAGCGGTGGCAAAGATAGCGATTTTGTTGATGGAGGAATTGGCAACGATTTAGTCAAAGGCGATCAAGATTCCGATACCATCAGAGGCGGAGACGGAAACGATAGTTTATTTGGTGGTAGAGGCAAAGATCAACTTTTTGGCGATGCTGGAGATGATTTCCTATCAGGTGATAGGGACAACGATACACTCACTGGCGGACTCGGAAAAGATACATTTGCCCTATCAACAGGCGGGGGTTTAGATATCATCACCGACTTTGAGAAAGGCATTGATTTAATCCAGCTACCAGCAGGTCTGAATTTTGATGCTATCTCAATTGAAAGTACAGGTGGTAATGCAGTGATTACTGTTAAAAGTACAAGTGAACAACTGGCTCAATTGAATAATGTTCAAGGTTCCAGCATGACAAGAGCTAACTTTGCCAGTAGTGGGGTACAGCTTGTACTCTCATCCTTAGAGCCTACTCTGCCTCCAACCTCATCTATACCTGGAATTCCAGTCCCGTCAGGTATCAACTTTTAATCGCGACTGCAAGAGGAATAATGCTAAGCGATCGCCGTTTTACCCCGAAATAACCCAAAGGGCGATCGCTTTACACATATAAAAGCTGATTAGCAACTTCATCAGCCGTCAACGTATTTAATAGAACAGCAACCCGTTGGACAATCTCATAGGCGTTCTTTTGAGGAGTAACAATGATACCCGAATGTTCCCCTCCTTCTGTCATATATTCTAGGTGTAATAGCTTAAAATCCACGCGGTTGTGAGTCAGCAAACATCGATCGACAGATGCAGCATAAGCCAATTGTTAGCCATCCAATTGACTCAACATTCCCTGTTCGCTCGTTGTCGTCACATCAAAACCCCTAGCCCGCAGCAAAGTCGCTACGAGCCTAGAAACATCTTCATATGTATGAATAGTTGCAAATAGTTTCACGGTTTTTTCATGGCAGCTTTCACAGCAGGATGAATCAATTCTTCGGGAATTCGATTGCGCTCAATATAAGTATTTATTTCTTCTTGGTTGTCCAAATAAAAGCTCAGTGCATCAAAAATTTGAGCTAATTTCAGATGAGGTAAGTGCATCGGGATTTCTTCAGGAGTAATACCCAAGCGCCACAATTCTACGATCGCACGAACGGAAGTTCTCGTTCCCGCGATAATTGGTTCCCCTTGCAAGATTTCAGGGTGACGTGCGACATAACGCGAAGCAGATTGTGTAGTCATGGGAGATTAACCGGACACATCGATCTTGATTATAACTTATGCTAAAATGCCGGCAGGCTAATTGTAGTTTAACTTGACACTCTAATATTAAGCAGATTTTACTATTTATGGCGATCGCCCGATCGCCCTTTTCCCCCAAATAACCAAAAGGGCGATCGCCTTTCCCGTGTCGAATCCCAAAGGGCGATCGCCCTTATTGTCCGAAAGTGCGATCGCCCTTTCCCATCCCTCTCAATATCCGACTCAACCATTTACACCTACCACACTCAACTCATCAGACATTGCGTAATTATTGGTTGCATCATCTTTTAGCAACTGTTCGCTATTCAAGAATTCTTCAAATAAATCAAAAAAGCGCTTGAGAGCATCGGCTTCATCCTCAGAATAAAAAAGAATAATCCGACTCCAAGATTGAGTGTCTGCTTGGTTAAATCGATTCTCTATCCATTCTTGAAACTCCTCAAACTTTGTTTCTTGTTCTGTTACAGGAATACCAAGTTGACGGCGGGCAAAGGTATAACCGTCCAAGAAAACATGGAGATGACTAAGCGATCGCTTCCCCAAGTATAAAGACGATCTTTGCTTTATTTTTTCTAGCAAATCATACAAATCTAACATTGTTTCATCTCCTTTTAGCTAAAATTCAATTTCCGCAATCTCAAATTGACCGCCCAGCTCGATCGCCAAACAATAAAATTTCCCCAACCACTCTTGTTTAGAAACTCCTTGATTGTGGATATTATCAAAAATTAATTCCTCCCCATTAATTTGAACTGCAATAGCTTCATGCCGTCCATTTGTAGCAATATTTTTTTCGAGGTCATCATGGTAAATATTACCATATTTTCCCTTGGCACTGCCAGTATAAATTTTGACTTTTTTTCCATAAATACCCCTTTGAATTAAAAACTCTTGGATGCTTAAAGCGCAAGTATTACATTCAAACAACTTAAATTTACTAGCTATTTCAGAAATTTGTTGTTGTAATTCGTCATCAATCATGTTTAATTATTTGACCATCTCTTCGTATCATCCTAACTCCGCTTTACCATAAATAGTTATCCGTATGGTCATAGCTACCTTGGTAAGTGCTGTATATGCGGTAGCCAGGGAGCACTAAAGCAATGCCAATCGGACTGTGAATTGTTCCCGGATAGCTTTCTTCGGGTTCGCTGCCCCCAATCCGAATTTTTAGCACACCCAGCCAAATGTAGAGTCCAGGAATTAAAGTATCTAAACTGTAGGCGATCGATCGCATTTGAAGATCCGAGGGATGAATCGGTTGTAAAGACTGCGACTTTTCAGGTTGGGACATAGACATGGAACTAATTCCTGTTCGTTATGTTGTCAAAACGGTCTTGTCGATCGCATTTTAACATAACCTAATATTCACTTGGACAATGTTAAGCTGATTTTACTATTTGTGGCGATCGCCCTTTTTGTCCGAAAGTGCGATCGCTTTTCCCATCCGCATCCCAAAGGACGATCGCCTTTTTTGTCCGAAAGTGCGATCGCCCTTCAATACATTTTACTTCGTTGCACCGTATCCCGAAGCAACAATCATCGACCCAATACCCGAATCGCTGAAGATTTCTTGCAGCAAAGCGTGTTCCAGGCGACCATCAATAATATGAGCAGCTTTAACACCCTGAGCTAAACTCCGCACGCAACAATTAACCTTCGGAATCATCCCCCCAGAAACAATCCCAGACTCAATTAACTGTCGAGCCTCTTGAATATCTAACTTCACAATCAGACTATCAGGCTGGTGATAATCTTCTAAAATTCCAGCAGTATCAGTCATCAAAATCAACTTTTCCGCACCCAAACCAGCCGCAATCTCTCCAGCCACCGTGTCAGCATTAATATTGTAAGATTGACCGTTTTCATCCGCAGCCACGCTCGACACCACCGGAATATATCCGCTGTTCACCAAAGACTCCAGAATCTGGATTTTCACGCCGCTGACTTCACCAACAAACCCAATTCCTTCCCGGCCATCTGGACGAGCTTGAATCAGATTGCCATCAATGCCACACAAGCCTACCGCTTTCCCGCCAGCTTGGTTGATTAACGAAACAATTTCCTTATTCACCTTCCCCACCAAAACCATCTCCACGACTTCCATCGTCGCGGCATCAGTCACCCTCAAACCATCCTTAAATTGCGGCTCAATGCCCAGCTTTTCCAGCCAAATATTAATTTCCGGGCCTCCACCGTGAACCACCACGGGACGCATCCCCACGCAGGATAGCAGCACAATGTCCCGGATTACCTTTTCCTTGAGAGTGCTATCTTTCATCGCTGCACCGCCGTATTTGACCACAATCGTGCGGCCGGCAAACTGTTGAATGTAAGGCAGTGCTTCTGAAAGTACCTGAACCCGATTGGTTTCTACGTTCCGCGTAAAATCGCTGTGTTTGAGCATATGAGAACAAATGGCTAAAAACTTAAGTCTAAAGTTTAATGTCTCCAGCTATCATCAACAAATGCAAAAAGAATGAAGAAGTCATTAGTCAGTAGTCATTAGTCAGCAGACAGATTAATGTCCATGCACCATGCCCGATCGCCCGTTGGCGCAGCCCTCGAAGAGGATCCCGAATTTAAATAGGTTTTCTTAATAATCTAAGTTTAATCTTTCTATTCTAACTTATACAATTCTTGCTAAAGTAAATAAATGTATCGCTACCCAGATTTACTTAACCTTTTATGTTAACTGCTGTCACACCGGACTCCGAAAACCTTCAGTACAAGCTACCATCAGACGCTGACTCGTCCCCCCGGATGACCGTATTTTGCGATTTAGACGGGCCCATCGTCGATGTGTCCGATCGCTATTACACAACCTACCAAGAGGGATTAGCGGACACTCAAGCAGCCTACGGGGCCCAGGGAATCAACCTCAAACTCCAAATTCTCAGCAAACAGCAGTTTTGGCAAATGAAACAAAACCGAGTCCCGGATACTGAAATAGCCAAAACTTCCGGCTTGTCGGGAGAAGAAATTCACGTTTTTCTCGGATGCGTGAGTCGGATTGTCAATCAGCCAGACTTGTTGCACTTAGATCGGATCCAGCCAGGAGTACAATGGGCGATCGCACTTTTGCATTCTCGCGGCGTGCGGCTGATTTTAGTCACCTTGCGGCCGAGAAATCAAGCCGTTCAACTATTGCAAAATTACGGTTTAGCCAGATTGTTTACCAGCATTCGTGGCACTCAGATGCCGGATGCTGCATATCACAACTATACAGCCTTAAAAACTGAATTGTTGGCTGAAGTTGCAGAAGAATTTGAGTCATCCCTGAGTTCGGCTTGGATGATCGGAGATACCGAAGCAGATATCCTCGCCGGACAAGCATTGGGAATACCTACAATTGCCGTTACCTGCGGCATTCGCAGCCGCTATCAACTGCAAAAGCACCAGCCGAATTTCATTCTTAGCGACTTGATTATTGCCGTTCATCACTTATTAGGTTCAGCACCACAAGTGATAGTAGACTGACAGCCGTTAACAGTTAACTGTTATTAGTTAACTGTTATTGGTTAATTGTTATTAGTTGACCAATAACCAATAACTAATAACCAATAACTAATAACTAATAACTAATAACCAATAACTAATAACCAATGACTAATGACTAAGATTTTTCTAATTTCCTGGTCATTTCCCACAAGCGATTGAGGGGAAAATAAATCACCGGAGCCCAAAGACTGCTGAGAATAGCAGAACACAAAGCCACACGCTGGTGATAACTCCAAATGTCCAGTAAAGCCCGATCGCCCATAGCGAAAAATTGCAGGCCCATCACCGTTTCCGCCACCACCGCCATCCCAAACACAATTAACGCGATCGGAATCGGATCTCTCTCAACAATATCAGCCGGAATCGACCAGCTTTTCTGCAAAACAACAGTTAAGACACCGACAACAACTAGACTGACAGCATGGGTGGGATGAGGAGCAGTCATCGCATCTTGAAGAAACCCCAAAGCAATACCCATGCTAGCAGCTCCCAAAACTGTACGCTTCCGCTTAATACTCCAAGCTACCAACCAAATTAACAGCCAATTCGGACTAATTCCCAACAATTCCATTCCCGGCATCCGGGTGGGCAATATCAATATGCAGAGCATCACAGAAACAAATGTAACGCCGAAGTTGAGAAATTGGCGCAATCGCGAAGACATCCGAGGTAAACGCTTCATTGCTGCTTTGCTCCCCCTGACGGTGCAGAAGATTCACCCTGCGAAGCCTTGAGTTCGGCTTGCTTATCGTGGGGGTAAACTACCCCCCATTCCAGAGAATTCATCGGTGCAGAAAACTCAACAATAGCTTCCGGAGCCGGAGTTTTATTCAGATCCACCGAAACCACTTTTCCCACCGGCAAACCAGCAGGAAATAACTGACTGAAAGAAGAAGTTGAAACCACATCCCCAGGCTTGACATTGGGAACATTATCAAAAAACTCCATCACAGCCTGATTTCCGCCTTTCCCGTGCATAAAACCCATGTTGCGACTGCGGGTAATTCCCACACCCAATTTACTTGTAGGGTCGCTAGCTAACAGCACCAAGCTAGTATTAGGAGTAACGCTGACAACCCGACCTACCAAACCGCCCGGGCCCATCACAGTAAAATCTGTTTTGATGCCATCATTACTGCCGCGCCCCAAAGTTACTTGCTGCCACCAGTGGTCAGCACTGCGGCCGACAATAGGAGCGACAATCCCTTTAGGTTTCTTAGCAGACACGTAACCTAAAAGCTCTTTTAGCTTCTGATTTTGAGTTTCTAATTCTAATACCTGCGCTTGCAATTCTTGAGTGCGCGCCGAGATGAGCTGCTCTTGTCCAGAGCCGTTGGCATGAAACGGACGAGTCACCCAATTGTAAACTTCAAATAGTGCAGCACCTTGCGTTTGTCGAACTCCCCAAGCGGCTGTTACAGCTAAACCTAAAAGAGCAATTTGTAGACGCAGATCCCACCACCTGCGGAGTGTGTTTTTTAGCATAATCTCAGTAATCTAAAATTGTTATGTCAGGATTTTAGATTTTAGATGGCAGCCCTAGTTCTAAATCCAAAATCCTAAATTTGTTAACTACATATTGCGCGACGACTGCCCGCTGAAAACCCGTTCCAACTGTTTGTTTTCCAATACCCTACCGGTTCCCAAAACTACGCAGCACAGAGGATCTGCTGCCACGTGAGTGACAATTCCTGTTTCGTGACTGATCAGAGTATCTAAACCTTTCATCAGCGCCCCACCACCGGCCAGCATAATTCCTCTGTCAATAATATCTGCTGCTAATTCCGGAGGAGTGCGTTCCAAAGTACGCTTGACGGCTTCCACGATTACTGAAAGCGGTTCCGACATACTTTCGCGAATTTCTGGGCCTTTGATCGTAACAGTTCGCGGTAGACCGGAGAGCAAGTGCAAGCCCCGCACTTCCATGATCGCGTCGTCATCTTCGGTAGTTGGATATGCAGAACCCACCTGAATCTTAATTTCTTCAGCAGTACGTTCGCCGATCACCAAATTGTGAACTTTTTTCATGTATTGGACGATCGCCTCATTGAGTTCATCACCGGCCACCCGGACTGACTCACTGATCACCGTACCTTGCAAACTCAAAACTGCAACTTCCGTCGTACCCCCACCGATATCTATAATCATATTACCCGTCGCCTCAGCCACAGGCAGTCCAGCCCCGATCGCCGCAGCGATAGGTTCGTCAATTAACCGTACTTCTCTAGCACCGGCTTGAGTAGCCGCTTCAATGACAGCCCGCCTCTCGACTCCAGTGACACCGCTGGGGATGCCAATAATGATCCGGGGCGAAACTAAGCTTTTGCCTTCGTGAACCCTGCGGATAAAAGTCTTGAGCATGAGTTCGGCAGTATCGAAGTCGGCGATTACCCCGTCGCGCAGCGGGCGCAGTGCTATGACATTCCCAGGCGTGCGCCCGAGCATTTTTTTAGCATCTTCTCCAACCGCCAGAGGTATTTTTAAGTCTTGATCGATCGCCACTACGGACGGTTCTTGGAGAACAATACCTTTGCCGGATACATAAACGAGAGTGTTAGCAGTACCGAGGTCGATACCCATATCTCTAGATAAGGAAAATCGATTGAGAAGACCCACTGATTTGTACCCCCCCAAAACTAAAATACTAATGTGTGCAATAATGTTGTTACAAAAGTGTAACCGAGGTGGATTCTATTACGTTTTTCATCCTGAGTCTAGTCAGAAATGTACATTGTCGAGCATATGTTGAATGCAGGCTCGCCAATCATCCACAATAAATATGTTCTGGTCAGTGGGTGTAAAATCAGGATGAAGCCCTGATTTGCGCTGTTCCAAGTTAATTTTGGAGGCGATCGCCCTTCAGGGAGATTTTAACTACATCACCAATCGAGCACATTCCCGAAAAAATTTATGAGTCTTAATGTTGTGACTTTGGTCGGCCGCGTCGGTGGCGACCCGGACGTGAAGTATTTTGAGTCTGGTACAGTTAAGTGCAAGTTAACGCTGGCAGTGAGGCGGCGATCGAGCAAGACCGACGAACCAGACTGGTTTACCCTCGAAATCTGGGGCAAAACAGCCCAAATTGCTGCTGACTACGTTCGCAAAGGTGCTCAAATAGGGGTAACAGGCTCTTTGAAGTTCGATCGCTGGCAAGATAGAAGCACAGGAGCAAATCGATCAATGCCTATCATCAGAGTAGACCAGTTAGACTTGCTGGGTTCCAAACGCGACAACGAGTCCGGTATGTCGCAAAACAACAGCGAATTCTAGGGTTTGGGGAATTTGGGAAAGTAATATTTGTCAATTGGGTGAGGGCTGGTGACTTCCGAAAAGTTAGAAATAGTTGAAACTGAGTACCAAGCTGGTCGAGTAGCTTTTGAGAGCGGCCGCTACGGTCAAGCTATCCAAAGTTTAGAAACAGCGACAGGTTTGGTCGATCGCGCTTCCCGGTTAGGTGGCGAGGTGCAGATGTGGCTGGTGACAGCCTACGAAGCCTCTGGCGATACAGCAAGGGCGATCGAACTTTGCCGCAAACTCACCCGCCATCCCCGCCAAGAAACCCGCCAACAAGCCAAGCGCTTGCTGTTCATTCTCGAAGCCCCCAAACTCAGTATCCCTGACGAATGGACAGTAAAAATTCCCGATTTAGCAGCTTTGGATGAAAATAAATCAATCAATTTTCAAGCCAATCCGAACGCTGATATCAAGTACGCGAAACCCAAGCCAGTTGTAGCCGAACCTGTGGACTTGAGTCAAGTAAATACGAAAGATAACAGCTTTATCTGGCTGGCATTAATTGCGATCGTTTTGATTTTAGGTGGCTTATTTATCAATTATTAAAAATAATGGCAGATATTCAAATCAGCGTCGAAGGACAAGATGCAGTTGCAGCTACAGAGGAACTGTTTGCGATGTCTGACTTGTCGGGAAATTGGGAAACGGTGGGAGATGATGAAAAAGAGGGAATTTTAGCAACCATTGGCGCTATTGTCGCTATTGCTGGCGGAACTCTCGCCATAGCAGAACAAATTCGCAAGTGGTATCAAGAATACAAAAAAGGTACGTCTGGTAAAAAGATTGAGAAAGTTTTGATTGTTGGTAAGCGCGGGCGGCGGTTGCTGTTGGAAAATGCCACCATTGACCAAATTAAGCAAATCCTTGACGAATAAACCTTAGCCTAAGTCTTCGCGCGGGTGGCCAGAAACCGGGTTTTTATCACAATACTTCGCTAGGAGTGACAGATTCGGGCAAAAACCCAGTTTCTCAGTCTTCGCGCGGGTGGCCAGAAACCGGGTTTTTATCACAATACTTCGCTAGGAGTGACAGATTTGGGCAAAAACCCGGTTTCTCAGTCTTCGCGCGAGTTGCCAATGGAGGTAGAGATATCCGAACTAAATCGCCAAAGATCCGGAAACAAGAAAAATAAAATGGTATTCAACTTTAATCTTATGCAAAATATAAATTATAACTGTGAAAATTCTACACCTCGACCTCAAAACTGTTCAAGGTAATTATGTTGAATTTCGCTATTTTTTAGACAATCCCAATCATTATGAATCGATGCGGCTGTGTTTGACAGAAATTGATGATTTAATTGGGATTGCTGAACAAGACTATTATGTTGTTTTGCCGGAAAGCTATGCTGTGACGGGAAAACGGTTATTTGACTGGCTGGATGGCACGGAACGCTTTTTATCTCGGAAAATTCGAGAGTTGGTTGGGGAAAGCATTATTTTAGCGATTGCTACGGCACAAAAACTCGCTCATTTGCCCTGGGAAGTGCTCCATGATGGTCATAGTTTCTTGGTGGCAAAACCTCAGCCGATTGTGCCGATTCGCTGGATGTCTTCTGATAGTATTAAAAAGTTGTCCGTTGATGAAGCTAAGCCGGAAAATAGAGCGCTGAATCTCTTGTTTATGGCGGCTTCACCGCAGGATGTACAACCAGTCTTGGATTTTGAGAAAGAAGAAGCATTGATTCTGACAGCCACAAAGGAAGCGAAACAAGATTTAGCGCTGATAGTTGAAGAAAGTGGCTGTTTGCAGGAATTGGAATATTTGATTGATAGTCATGACAAGGGATATTTTGATGTTTTGCATTTGACTGGTCATGCTACTATTAATGATAACGGTGAACCGCGTTTTTGTACAGAAACAGATACTGGTGAAAATTATCCGGCTAGCGGTCGAGATATCGCGGATTCATTCAAGTTTCGTCTTCCTAAATTACTGTTTTTGTCCGGTTGTCGCACGGGACAGCGTGGCAAATGTGGGTCGGTTCCTTCCTTGGCTGAAGAGTTGCTAGATTTCGGCGCTAAAGCTGTTTTGGGTTGGGGAAAAAAGGTGGGAGATGGTGATGCGACGGCGGCCGCAGCAGCGCTATATAAGAGTTTGGCAGCAGGCTATGAATTGACGGAGGCTTTGGCTGGTACTTATCAAGCTTTAATTGCTAACAAGGCGCGAGATTGGCATTTGTTGCGGTTTTATGTGGCAGGAGATTTGCCTGGAAGCTTGGTGACGACTGTGAGGACTCGCGGGCGGAAACGTGCACCGAAACCGACGGTGACAGAGCAGTTTTTGGATGCTGCTGGGGAACAAGTAAAAGTCCCCAGTCGCGAAGCTTTTGTGGGACGGCGGCGGCAAATTCAAAAATGTTTAAAGGCATTAAACTCGGATTTGGTCGGTGTTTTGATTCACGGCATGGGAGGTTTGGGTAAAAGTAGTTTGGCTTCGAGGTTGTGCGACAGATTGACGCAATTTGACAAGATTGTTTGGTCTGGGAAAGTTGATGAAGCAAGTTTGTTGCGTAAGTTGGGCGACAAGTTGCCGAAGTTGCAGCGAGAAGCTTTGCAACTAGATAATCAGGAGTTGAAGTATCGCTTGCGCGACCTGTTTTTGGCTTTGGAAGAAATGGCAGATTCTTCGGAAACACAGGGTTCAGGCGGGAAGTTACAGAGGTTTTTGTTGGTTTTGGATGATTTTGAACAGCATTTAGAATCGCAGCCGAATAGCGGTTGGGTGTTACAGCCGGAAATGGCAATAATTTTAGAGGCTTTGGTTTGGGCAATTAGAGAAACTAATGCGCCTCATCGTTTAATTCTGACTTGTCGTTACGATTTTGAATCGCAGCAGTTGCGGTATTTTCACAAGCAGTCTTTGGATGGTTTTAAAGGCGCAGATTTGCAGAAAAAATGCAGTCAGCTTGAGGCTTTTGCACCAGGATCTCAGGTGGATGAGAAGTTGAGAATGCAAGCACAAAATTTGGCAGATGGCAATCCTCGGTTGTTGGAACGGCTGAATTTGGTGTTGCTGGCTAAAAAGTTGGATGTAACGGCGATTTTGGCAAAAATTGAGCAGACAACTGCGGAGTTTCGGGAAGATATTTTAAATCAGGAATTGTTGAAACAGCTATCACCTGAATTGACAAATATTCTGGAGTTGGCATTAGTTTATCATTTGCCAGTACCGAGGGCAGGAATTGCGGCAGTTTGTAGGGATATTGTCGATGTTGAGACAAATATTGACCGCGCCATAGCATTGGGTTTACTAGAAGTCAGTCCCGATTCATCGCTGCGAGTGCCCCGGATTTTGGGGCTGAATTTGGCGGAGGATAGCGAAGCTTTGCATCGAGAAGCGGCTGAGTTTTTATATCGCCTCTGGTGGGAGAAAGCGGAATCTTCTACGGAGGAAAATGGATTGGAAATTCATCGGTTGGCGATGCTGGGAAAGGTGGAAAAGATTGCGGTAGAAATGGCACAGGTTTTGACGAATCGGTGGCAGAATCAAAGTCGATTTCGGGAAGCTGTGAAAACTTGTGAAGAGACTTTAGCCGTTTTTCCAGATTATCGCATTTTCCACAGCTTGGCTCGTTCTCAAGCTGAATTGGGTGAAATTGATGCCGCCAAAAACTATTACCAACAAGCACTAGATGAGTGTCCGTCGGCAGATGAAACACAAAAAGCAAGCATTCTTCACAATCTAGCAATAATTTATGCAAATCTTGGGGAAATTGACCGGGTGATCGCACTTTATCATGAATCTCTCGAACTTAAAGAAAAGATTGGCGATGTTAAAGGGAAAGCTGCTAGTTTGCACCAACTAGCCGGAATTTATGCCAATCTTGGCGAAATTGACCAGGCGATCGCACTTTATCAGGAATCTCTCGAACTTCAGGAAAAAATTGGCGATGTTCCAGGGAAAGCTGCTACTTTTCACAATCTAGCAGGAATTTATGCGAATCAAGGGGATGTAGAAAAGGCGATCGCATTTTATCAACAATCTCTCGAACTTAAAGAAAAGATTGGCGCTGTTAAAGGGAAAGCTGCTAGTTTGCACCAACTAGCCGGAATTTATGCCAATCTTGGCGAAATTGACCAGGCGATCGCATTTTATCAACAATCTCTGGAACTTCAGGAAAAGATTGGCAATCTTCAAGGGAAAGCTGCTAGTTTGCACTGTCTAGCAATAATTTATGCAAATCTTGGGGAAATTGACCGAGCGATCGCATTTTATCAACAATCTCTCGAACTTGAGGAAAAAATTGGCAATCTTCAAGGGAAAGCTGCTACTTTGCACTGTCTAGCAATAATTTATGCAAATCTTGGGGAAATTGACCGAGCGATCGCATTTTATCAACAATCTCTCGAACTTCAGGAAAAAATTGGCAATCTTCAAGGGAAAGCTGCTACTTTCGCAATGTTAGGACAGTTGTTAGCAGATGAGAAGGGAGATTTTGAGAAAGCTTTGAATTATTTACAGCAATCTTTGGAGATTTTACAGCATTTGCGATCGCCCGACGCGGAGACAGTGAGACGCATTATTTCTAGGGTTCAGCAGATGGCTGGAGATCGTAAGTTTGCGCGCGGGATTTAGAAACCGGGTTTCTCACGAATATCTCATGAGGATGCGTAAAATCTCGTAGAAACCCGGTTTCTGGCCACACATCACAAAAAAAACCGGTTTCTGGCCACACCCAAAATCGCTAAAATAGAACAAAGACCAAACCAGAAAGGCGATTATTGTGAGCGATTCCACCATAGAACAGATTTTGAAATTGGCCTCTGGGCGCGCTGATGCTGCTGAAGTATACTATTTGTCGAGTCAAGATACGCCGATCGAATTTGAGAACAATCGCCTCAAATCCCTCCAAACCAAAGCCCTCCGAGGCGTAGCACTGCGGCTGATTTACAATGGCAAAATCGGCTTTGCTAGTTCCACTGATTTAACGCGGATAGACGATTTAGTAGATGCAGCCATTCAAACCGCCGAAATCGGCGACCCCGCAGAATTTGAACTCGCCTCCGACTTCCACCTAAAAGGCCCGGAAACCACCTACAGTCCGCCCACAACCGCCGAATTAGTCGAAAACGGCAAAAACCTCGTCGAGCAAGTTCACGCCTACAATCCCGATATTATGGTAGATGTGGGCTTCCACGTCCGCAGCGGCCGCGTCAAAATTGCCACTACGCAAGACGTGTATGCCGAAAGAAGCAGCCAAATAGTCAGCGGGACGATCGCCGGAAATTTGGTACAGGGAGAAGACTTTATGCAAGCATACAGTTACGATGTCGCGCGCGATCGACCCCTCGACACCAACAGCATCCTGCAATCGCTCCTCGAAAAATACCGCCTCGCCGAACATTCAGCCACCATCGCCAGCGGTTCCTACCCAGTATTATTTACCCCCAGAGCCGCCGCCAGCACCCTCGGCGGACTTTTTGATACCATCCTTTCAGGTCAAGCAGTAGTTCAAAAAGCTTCTCCCCTAGCCGACAAAATCGGCGAAACCTTATTTGACGAACGCTTCACCTTTTTTGAAGACCCCACCCTAGGCCCTTCCACTTGTCCCTTTGACGACGAAGGTACGCCCACCACTCGCAAAGTCTTAATCGACAAAGGAACTGTCACCGGATTTTATTGGGATCGCAGGTGGGCGGCTCGTGCTGGTGTACGATCGACCGGCAACGGTTTTCGTGGCGGATTGTCTCGCCCGGGCCCAGACTTGACCAACTTCTGCATTTCCCCAGGAAACACCAGCACCCAAGACTTGATTGCTAGCATGGACGAAGGTCTTATAATAGAACAGGTTTTAGGTGCCGGTCAGTCAAATCAGTTAGCTGGCGAATTTTCTGTCAACTTAGACCTAGGCTATAAAGTAGAAAAAGGCAAAATTGTCGGTCGCGTCAAGAATACAATGGTGGCAGGCAGCATTTTTGAAGCCTTTAAAAATTTGGCAGACTTAAGTACCGAAGCCGAATGGGTAGGTGGTGGGGCATATTTGCCGAGTATGCTATTTCAACAGTTGGGCGTAGCTTCGAGACAATAAGTTCAGTGCGGTTAATTTCAGGTGACTCCGACACTGCTGCTATCAAAATGTCAACACTCACATCTTGGTTTGTAGTAAGGACTTTAGTCCTCTTATCCTAGTTGAGTCAAGAAGGACTAAAGTCCTCACTACAAACTTGGGTTTGCTAATTCATGCAAATAGGGAAAAACAGGGGAATAAAGATGAAAGAGCAAAATGTCAAGGATGGAAATGGGAAGAAGAAAAAGCACTTTTTCTTTCTTTTACCTTTGGTTTTTTGCATTTTAAATTTAGTGACTGGATGCGTTCAGTACGATGTCGGAGTCAACTTTGACAGTCAAACCCACGGCACAATCGTGCAGCACATTAAACTGGGTGAAAGGTTGACAAGCTTCAGCAGCGAAACAGTTGGAGATTGGTTGAAAAGTGTAGAAAAGCGGGCGAGGTTCCTCGACGGAAAAACCAAACGGCTTTCTGAGAGAGAAGTTATAGTGACGATTCCATTCAATAATGGAGCCGAATTAGAAGACAAGTTCAACCAATTTTACAATCCGATCGCAAAAACTGCAAAATCTCGCGTCGCAAGTCCCCTAGAAACCGATTTGCCCAAGTTTGAATCTCATCTGAGTGTCAAGCAGAATAATTTGTTGTTGGTGCTGCGAAATCGGTTAAGTTTGGAATTGGATTTGCGCTCTCTGGCTCTGGTTTCCTCAAACGGCAGTCCTCTGCTGAATCCGGGGGGACTTTTGGAGCTAGACTTTAGCTTGAACACGCCCTGGGGTGCCGAAAATATTTCAACTACTGTCGCCGGTGCGCTGGTTCCCCAAAGCTACCAGCAGGGAAAGCAGTTAGTTTGGAAGCTGAAACCCGGAGAAGTTAACTATTTGGAGGCGACATTCTGGATTCCAAGTCCCGTAGGAATTGGAGCGCTGATTATTGCCTTATTTATGGCGGCGGGCTTTGCTGTAAAATATCAACTATTGCCAGCACTGGGAATCGGTAAGAAACCGCAAAATATCGGTCAAGCCTAAATCTGTAATCTGTTTCTCAATTGGAGGTCGCACTTGGATGACTGAACTTTTGGTCATCCAAGGGAGCATTATCAAGATGCGATCGGATTTTTTGTGAATTGAGTCGCCGTATACAATGATTAATTGACCAGACTTGATATTATTAATACAAACAGGCCGCATCTGCTAAAAGATATTGACAAATAGCAAACAATTTGCTTGACCGGAATTGAGAATTAGGAACAGAGAAAATGCGATCGCTAAATTTCTTCTTTATCTTTCTGATTTGCTTGGCTCTAGTGTTGTTCAGCATCGAAAATACAGAGCCGACCACCGTTCAAATTATTAAAGGCGTCCAAGTTAAAGCCCCGCTGTGCGTAGAACTAATTGTAGCGACAGGATTGGGAGCTGTTTTAGCGTGGCTGTTCAGTTTGTGGTCGAGAATGCAGCGAACCCTCGCCTCTCGCCAAGAAATCCGCCAAGTTCGCGAAAAAGAGCAGCAAATTCAGGAGTTACAACAAGATATCGAACGCTATAAAGCAGAAGTAGAAGCAAAACAACCTTTGTTAGAAAGTGCAGAACTGACAAGTTTAGGAACAGCAGCAGCCGAGGTCAAAGCTGGGTAAAGGTATCTGGTAATTAAATTGAGTTCCTCTCTGGTTTGTGGCGAGGGCAAATCTCAAATCTCATTTCTGTACCCACGAGTGGCTAGAAACCAATACGGTTTTTCGGACAACACCTAATGCAAGCCTATTTATTTGTAGGTGAGTGTATCATATCATGTCCGGTAAATTACTATCATAAAAACGGTTTGTAGTGCGGACTTTAGTCCGCTCTCAAGTGGCGGACTAAAGTCCGCACTACAAACCTTACTTATTGCGGTCAATCGACCGGACATGATATCAGCCATAAATCTAAAATCTAAAATCTAAAATCTAATGGTTGTTTCCAGAGACCAAGATGGTTTAGAAACGATTTCTGAGGGGATCGCAATTTTAATTGATTTAGCAGAACGGGGAGAAATCGATCCTTGGGACGTTAAGGTAATTGAAGTGTTCGATCGATGTTTGAGCAAGCTGACCAACGCCTGTGATGCCGATCAGAGTTCGGATTTCTCCGATTTGTCCCACTCCGGCCAAGCGTTTTTGTACGCTTCAATGCTGGTTTTGCTCAAAGCAGAAAGTATTGTCCTCTGTGAACCCCCGCCGAATCCCGAATTGGACGAACCAGCCCTCGAAGACACAGATCGCTCAGGAGGGCGACATTTGCCGCAGCATCTGGAGCGACAACTGCGCCGTCGCGGTGTAGCTCAACTCCCACAAAAACGCCCGGTAACTCTCCCAGAACTAATCGAGCAATTGCAGTTGATGAAAGCAGCAATGGAGCAGACAGTTGCTCCTCGCCGCCGCCCGACTTCAAAAATGCGATCGCAAGCTGCCCAGGCTATCTTTGAGCTAGCTCACCAAGAAAATCTCGTGGAAACTGCTAGCGAACTCGATCGATTTCTGGCACAACGAGGCCAGGAAATTGACGAGGGTTGGCTCGACTTGGACAAATTGCTGGAACTCTGGCACGATCGCGGTTTTAACTCCTCTGCCCATCCAGAACCCCCGCTATCAACTGAGGACGTTCACTTACCAAAGTACGATCGCGTGGGTGTTTTTTGGGCGTTGTTGCTGCTCTCGGCTCAGTCTAAAGTAGAGTTGCTTCAAGAGGAGTTTTACCAAGACCTCAAAATCCGGGCGCTTTGAGCTTGGATGTGCATCAAATAGGCTTCTGGGGCGGGTTTACCAGTCTTTGGAACTCTTGACTGTCGGACGAACCTGCCTTCAGAGGACTTTTAGGTACATTTACCCGGACTTGAGATTATTTCTGATTTCTGATTTCTGATTTCTGGTTGGTTAAATCCAGGCAAATTGAGGATAAATGATTGATAGCCTGCTAGGATATCGCCTATAAACAGGTCAGTCGATTCTCCATTTTAGATTTGACATACTTCGACTTGGCTCAGTACAAGTTTTAGATTGACTTGCAGCGCAGTGAATCAGGGAGCTGGAACTAGAGTCTAAAATTTTGAAATCGAGCCTGACGCTCGCGTCAGGGGCTTATACCCGTTTTTGGGCGGGGTAAGGATGGTGCTGCGATCGAATCGATCGCAACCGCTAGCATCTAATTGTTGAGTTGATATTAATTAACAGAGGGTTGAGGAATTAGTAATGAAAGCGATGATTCTGGCGGCCGGTAAAGGCACTCGCGTCCGTCCAATTACTCACACGACACCAAAACCGATGATTCCGATCCTGCAAAAGCCAGTGATGGAATTTTTGGTTGAATTACTCCGCCAGCACGGATTTGACCAGATTATGGTCAATGTTTCCCACTTAGCAGATGTAATTGAAAACTACTTCCGCGACGGTCAAAAGTTTGGAGTACAAATTGGCTATTCTTTTGAAGGGCGGATTGAAGACGGACAAATGATTGGAGAAGCCGTCGGTTCTGCTGGCGGTATGAGGCGAATTCAGGACTTCTCGCCGTTTTTTGACGATACTTTTGTGGTTCTGTGCGGCGACGCTTTGATTGACTTGGACTTGACTGCTGCTGTGAAGTGGCACAAAGAAAAAGGGGCGATCGCTACTATTGTAATGAAATCTGTTCCCCGCGATGAGGTTCCCAGTTATGGAGTGGTGGTAACAGACGATTCTGGCAGAATTAAAGATTTCCAAGAAAAACCTTCTGTAGAGGAAGCTCTGAGTACCGACATCAACACTGGTATTTATATTTTTGAACCGGAAATATTCAATTATATTCCCGCTGATACGGAATATGATATAGGTTCGCAGTTATTTCCCAAGCTGGTCGCAGCAGGCGCGCCTTTTTACGGCATTAGCATGGACTTCGAGTGGGTAGATATCGGGAAAGTTCCTGACTATTGGCGGGCAATTCAGAGCGTGCTGTTGGGAGAAATTAAAAATGTTTCGATTCCGGGCGTTGAAGTGCGCCCCGGCGTTTACGCTGGCTTGAATGTAGCTGTCAACTGGGACAAAGTTGATATCACCGGGCCTGTTTACATTGGTGCGATGACGAAAATTGAAGACGGAGCAAAAATTGTCGGCCCGACAATGATCGGCCCGAATTGTTGGCTTTGCAGCGGGGCGACTGTAGAAAACAGCGTGATTTTTGAGTATTCCCGTTTGGGGCCGGAGGTGCGATTGGTTGACAAACTGGTGTTCGGGCGCTACTGCGTTGACAAAACTGGCGCGTCGATAGATTTACAAGCGGCGGCTCTCGATTGGCTGATTACTGATGCCCGTCAAGTGTTACCAAATATACTAGGAGAAGAGCGACGGGCGATCGCAGATATTCTCAGCACTGCTGACTAATTGGGCAAACAGGGAATTGGCCAAACAGGGCATTGGGAATTTGGCATTGGTAATTGCTAAAGTTCTCCGTTTGCACTCTAACTAATCAGTCATTAGTCATCAGTTATCAACTAATGACTAATGACAGTTGACGGTTGACTAAAAGCGTTCGCGAGCGGGGACAGCACTAATAACTAATGACTAATGACTAATGCCAACTCTCAACTGCCAACTGCCAACTGCCAACTGACTAGGACTGCAAATAAGTGTATTGGCTGAGACTCCGCTCATAATTTTGCAGTAAAAGTTGAGCCTCCGAAAGAGTAATTTTATTTTGCTGCAAAGCTGCTTCTGTCTGACGGCGGATGCTTTCAACCAAACTTTCTGCATCGTACTGTACGTAGCTGAGGACTTCTTTCATCGTGTCTCCCTTCACAACGTGTTCAATATGATATCCCGAAGGGGTTAGCTGAATGTGAACCGTATTTGCATCGCCGAATAAGTTGTGAAGGTTGCCCATAATTTCTTGATAAGCACCTCCCAAAAACAGCGCTAAATAGTAAGGTTCTCCAGGTTTGATTGTATGCAGTTCCAGAACTGACTTGACATCTCGCAAATCGATAAATTGGTCGATTTTGCCGTCGCTGTCGCAGGTAAGATCTGCTAAAATACCGCGCTGAGTCGGTTCTTCATCGAGCCGGTTAATTGGCATAATAGGAAACAATTGGTTAATAGCCCAACTGTCTGGCACTGACTGGAAAACAGATAAGTTGATGTAATAAATGGACGCCATCACCTTTTCTAAGTCTTCCAAATCTTCCGATACATAGTCTTTTTGCCGCGCGATTGTCTGTATTTTATCGCAGCAAGCCCAGTACAACTGTTCGGTTTTCGCCCTTTCGGCAATTCCTAGATAGCCTAAGTTAAATAAACTGACTGCTTCTTCCTTGAATTGGATAGCATCGTGATAGACTTCTTGGTAATTTTCGGGAGTGATAGATTGGTAAATTTCGTAGAGATTGCGCGGAATTTGGTGGGCGTTTTCGTCTACCGGTTCTGGTACTTCTCTGGGAACATCACTAGTCCCGAGTACGTCAAAAACTAGGACTGATTGGTGAGATGCGATCGCCCGCCCGCTTTCGCTAATGATAATTGGCACAGGAATTTTCCGCTCGTCACAGGCATCTTTAACTCCCGCTACTACGTCGTTGGCGTAGTTTTGCATATTGTAGTTTTTGGAAGCGTGGAAGTTGGTTTTAGAGCCGTCGTAGTCAACGCCGAGCCCGCCCCCTACGTCCAAATATTTCATGTTAGCTCCCAATTTAGCCAATTCTACATAGATGTGGCTGGCTTCTCGAATGGCATCTTTGATGACGCTAATTGAGGAAATTTGAGAGCCGATGTGGAAGTGCAGTAACTGCAAACAGTCGAGAATTCCAGCTTTTTCTAGTTCGCCGACTGCGCGGATAATTTCAGGAATTGTCAAGCCAAATTTTGCCCGATCGCCCGTGGAACCTCCCCAGCGGCCAACGCCTTTGGTAGTGAGTTTGGCTCGCACTCCCAAAACCGGTTTAATTCCTAATGCAATGCTCGCGGCGATTGCGAGTTCTACTTCCTCAATTTGCTCCAGCACAATTACCGCAGTTTGACCGAGACGCTGCGCTAAAATTGCGGTTTCTATGTATTCGCGGTCTTTGTAACCATTACAAATTAACAAAGCGCCTGGAGTTTTTAAGGTCGCCAAAGCTATCATTAATTCTGGTTTCGATCCGGCTTCCAGTCCGAAGTGATGGGGTTGACCGAAACGCACCAAATCTTGAATTAATTGTCGGTGCTGGTTGCATTTGACTGGAAAAACACCGCGATAGACATTTTTGTAATTGTAGCGGGCGATCGCTCTGGCAAAACAGGAATTTAGGCGATCGATCCGGTCTTCCAAAATATCAGAAAATCGAATTAGCAGCGGCAAAGCCAAATTTCGCTGCTTGAGAGATTCTACCAGTTCGCACAAGTCGAGGGAACCGCCGCGATCGCCCTTGGGAGACACTGTAACGTGACCGGCAGCATTAATCGAAAAATAGGGTTCGCCCCAACCTTGAATTCTGTACAGTTTCTCGCTATCTTCTATTGTCCAAGATTTTTGTGGCACTTGAGCAGCAGCTACCAAAGCACTGTGCGATACAGTCAAACTCGTGACTGTTTGTGGCTGAGTCGATAGCGGCTCGATATCGGAGGAAGCAGCGGTGGCTGGGGAACTCATCTTATCGGAAACCTTTTTTAGGACTGGTCAAATAGATAGTTTATCGCAAATATTGGGTTTCCTGATGTAATTGAAAATTCACTTTGGGTGCAAGTCTGAAGGTTTTGAGTTTTGACTCCACAGATAGCTCGATCTGAGGGATTAAACCTAAAATCTCAGCGGCGATTGCTCTCAACGATTTATGTATTTAAGCTGTTTATCCCATCTCGGTGAACTCCGAAACTGAGTTTCCGAGCTCACCTGTGCCAAGAGCCTTGTCGGACGATCGATCGCCCGACACACTCTCGCCCAGTACAGTTAAGAAAGTTTCACCTGCAAAACCCTGCGAACAAAAGATACTGCGATTGGTTCGTTTCTCCCAAAGAAAACTGACAATCGCGTATTGCAATCTAACCAAAAATCACCTCCGGCGGTGCCATGTCAGCCCCCATAATCAGCCCCCCGTGACTCTTAGACTTCTTCAAGCCCGGTTGAGGCGCTTTTTCTTGACTTTTTGGAGACGGTGCAACAGAGGCGGGCGGTGTCACCTGTGGCTCCACTGCATTGGCCCCAGGTACGACGGGTTGCTGCGACAACCAACCCACACCCCCTATCGCCCCAGCCATCAAAGCAGTGTAGCCGATGTACAAATGCACCGGACTCATTTGAAAGCCTTCGCCGGAGTCGGAGTTGGAAGCAGACAAATAGGTACTGGGAATGATTGGACTTGGAGCGGGTTTTGGCAAAGCATTCGCCATCGCGGTGCCGTCTAGCCCTAACGCGTCGCCCAACCTGCGGATAAAACCTCTAACGTAAATATCTTGAGGCAGTTTGTCGATTTCCCCATTTTCGATCGCTTCGATGTGGTGCAGCGGCACGAGAGTTTGACTGTGGACTTGCTGGATGGATAGCGATCGAATTTGCCGTCCCTTACGCAACTCTCTACCCAACTCCCGCAGGCACTCTTCTCGCTCTTGAACTGCTAAAGCTGCTTCCTCTTCCTTGGTAAGTTTTTTCTCCTTCTTGGGAAAACCAAACCCTGGGAAGGATTTAGCGGGGGCGATGACAGTTGCAGGTGCAGCCGAATCGACTTTAATTTCGTCTTTGAGTGCTTCTTTGTTTTCTTCTAAAGTGTTAGAATCTCGATCGCAATTTTCAGTCTCGGACTCTGTTGCAACAGGAGCTTCCACAGTAGCACTGCGCCAATAGAAAACAGGAGCAGGTACTGGTGGCTCTTCTTCTTTGACATAGGATGCGGTGTCACTTGGAGCCGCGACACTCTCTTGGACGACTTGTATTTCCGTTTTGTTTGGTTTGGGAAATCGATCGAATGCGAGTTTGACGGCTTCTCTGCTAACTGCTCTAATTAAAATTTCGGCAGCAGATGCTGCTTCGCCCAACATGGTTTGCAAGCTAGCTAGAGCTTGGCTGTAGGTGTCGCTACAGAGGAGTTCAGCTTCTATTTGACCGAGAACAGAACGAAAGCTTTCTTGAGAAACTTCAATAGTTGCGTGATCTGTCACCCCAAAATAAGCCTCGGGTTTCAGTGCCATGATGTTTGTATTGTCTTGCTAGAAGGTATCTGAGTACGTTCTTCTAAACCTTGGCAGTGATTCCGGATGCCAGTTGGGGGATAGTGGGATAATCCGGGAGGTGGGATAGTCGGGGAGGTGGGATAGTCGGGGAGAGGGGGAGAAAATACCAGTTACCAATTCTCAATTACCAGAAAGTATTGATCGAAAGCTTCTCCCCTTGAGGGAGAAATTAAAATCAGACTATTCATTACTCGATTCCTCGAACTTAATGTTAGAGTTCGCTCTTGAACTGTCAACTGTCAACTGTCAACTGTCAACTGATTAACGCTGTCAACTGTCAACTGTTTTCTATTGCTTGTGGATGCGATCGAGCAACCAAAGAGTACCGATAATCCCGACAAAGTGGGCAACAGTCGCGTGAGTATTGGCTAGAACCACAAATATGTCTAAAGGCTGAATAAATCTGCTGAAATCTACTGCCGCACCGAACAAAGCTTGCGGCTGAGCTAAAGATTTGGCTAACAGCGTGCCGCTGATAGCTTCTGCGCCGATCAGTGTCAGCAACATTCCTAATAAGTTGCTCATCAGTGTCAACCGCACTTGTTTGATCGTGTCTGCTTTTTTGGGACGGACAGCGTTGGCGGGCGATCGCAATTCTCTCGACAAGCGGGTGAAACGGAAAGCCCGATACACGCTGTAACCGAGTACGGCCAGCCCGCAAAGAGCAAAAAAGACACCGCCGCCCGTGCCGGCACTGGTTGAACTCCCAGGCGCAGTGGCGCTGGGGATAGCAAAGGGAATGGCAAAGAGCAAAATAATCGTCGCTACCACCGCCAGCACTGACTGCACCCAGAAGCACACCCAGCCTGCTGTACGAAGGGCAAAGGCAACTCGCTGTGCAGCTACCGGAAGCTTATCGTTATCTAACTGATTAGTCATATGTTGAGCGGATATATATTGAGTGGCTTTAATTGGCAGCAGTTTTTTCTCTTCAGGGACGGTTGATGGCGGTTAACCCTCCTTATAATGGAAGCAGAAATGTTTAAGATTTGTAACTAACATTCGATTTCACATTTGAATAGCGTCGATCGCAAGGTATCCAAAGCAATGACACAACTACAACCTACCGTCACCCCCAAACTGGATCAACCAAAGTTTGGCTTCAACAGCTACGCGGAACGCCTGAACGGTCGAGCCGCGATGATTGGTTTTTCCCTAACTTTAATTATCGAGTATGTCACAGGGCAGGGGTTGCTGGCCTGGTTAGGTCTCAACTAATTTTAGCAAGGGCGCGGTCAGTCGGTTTTAGATTTTAGACTTCGGCTAGCGCGATCGTCGATCGATTTTAGATTTGATGCGACAGAATTCATTTGCCAAAAGCAACAGGAGTCTAAAATTTGGGGATTTACCCTAAGCGAGAGTTGAGGGCTTGTACCCGTTTTTGGGCGGGTCAAACTCAGACTTTGTCTGGAGTGTCACCCGCAAGGGTGTCACCCTGCTGACCGCGACCGCTGCACGAATTGATTAGAATATTAATCGGTAAGCTTGGCAATTTGACCTCGCTCCCGTACAATTCCCGACAGGCGAGAAGATTAATTGAGGTGAAGCTAGTTTTAAAGCTAGAAATCTCGATCGTACCGCCAACTCTAAGTTTTAGAGATTGAATAAATATAGAACAGAGTAAAATCAAGTCAGGAACCCAACTCTAAAGAGATTGGGCTTACAAGAGAAATCAAGTAAGCTATTCTGACGGGCCTAAGACCTCACGCAGGTCTACGTTATTTGGGTCACGACAAGAAAGTGGATGCGACGCTAGTCCCCTGCTCTGTCGCTAGTAGTTAAACAGTTTCAAGGTCACTGAAACAGTGCTGCTAGCCTAACAAGCCCTCATAACATCGGCGAAGCGAACATTACCCGAAAGGGATTCGGAGACAACCATATCTCCACAGAGGGGCAACCATACCCCTCTAACCCCGAAAGGGATTCAAGGCGGTTGAAACCGCCGAGTCGTTTTCCTATCAGGTCTTTCATACCCTGAGTTTCCAACTTACCGAATATTTTTATGAATGCTTCGTGGACGCGACTTTTGAAGTCAGCTTACCGTAGAGAGCCAATTACCAGCTTTGTTGTGACAGTGGGCCTTGTCGATGCAGCCATCGGCAGCATGGGTGCGAGCGGCTCTTTATTGGCTTTTGGGCTGGGTACTGCTGGAGTAGCGATGGGTCTCCGTTGGTGGCAAGTTTACCGCTCTGAATCCGAAAAACCCGCCCCTGCTGCCGAATATTATCTTCCTCCTCAGTCTTCTCGACCTCAGTTGCCCACGCTCAACAACGTGTCCAAGAAAAATCCTCCTTATTAAGATTAGCGGGCAATAGTGACGGGAGTGAGGTGGCGATCGCCCGACTCTGCATCTGAGCCAATACTAAACATAGGATCAAAAAAGTCTTTCGATCTTGGATCCCACATTCCGCAGATATTCGATCGGATTTAATTTTCAAAAAGATCATAATTTTTAAAACCTCAAATGGTTGTATAGCAATCATTTGAGGTTTTTTTAAGGTATAATAATTAGTGGCAGTA
>NZ_JAHRFA010000110.1:0-19256 GCF_020883045.1 Microcoleus sp. CAWBG58
ATGTTACAATTTGTAAAGCGCGTTTAAGGTTAGAATAAATAAATAACCCAATTTTAATCCATGCTTAATTCCAATTTGCCAGAATCAGAATTGCTCAAATCCCTACTGGAACCGCTGTTAGAGGATTTTAAATACTGGTTCGAGCGATCGGCTACTCTCTTAGAAACTGAGGAAATTCATTTTCTGAGCGGCGACGATCAATCCGACTTGCTGGCACGAGTCAAACAGGCTCAGCAAGAATTAGTGGCTGCTAAAGCTCTATTTCAAGCAACCGGAGGGCAAGTTGCAATTGAAACCGCAGCACTCATGCCGTGGCATAGACTGCTCGCCGAATGCTGGCAAGTATCGGCGCGCTTTCGGAAAGAGCAGTCAGCTCGCCCTGGAAAATAAAAAGGCAAGTTCAAGTTCAACCCGCAGTCAAATTCCCAACCTTGGGAAATGTCGCGTCCACTTGACAAGCTCAAACAGATTTCCAGTTAATAAGTAATTACTTGCTGAAACACTTTTGTAAATTGCTGTGTGGCTATCAGAGCCCGGAGGAGAAAATAATGTTACACCTGCTTTATATTTTAGCTTTCACCGTTCTTGCCTTTTTGGCCGTCAGTAACTTAATCCGCAGTCTAGTCACCGTAGGTATGGAGTCCCAGCGCCCCCAACAATTCAGGGCAAATAATCGCTACGCATCCTATCCTCGCTCTCAAGCCGTACCCCATCCAGAACTGTTAGACGAATACGGAAATATTGTCAACGAACCGCTATTAGTGATGCGTTCGCTGACTGTCCAAGACGCACGCGAACAATTAGATGCTCTTTACAAATCATCTCCCGGCGGCAGTGACGAAGGCGGCGAACTAGCCTGATTCGATCGCGTTCGCAGCATTTATACTTACGGGCGATCGCCCTAAAAAAATAATTGGCCGTTAGTTTCTCGCTAACGGCCAATTTGTAGTTAGTTTTGAGAGATACTTAAAAGGGATCGATCTCAACTGACTGTCGATCGCTCCTGTTTTGTCATCGGCAAAAATGCACGTTTAAGGCTAGATGCTCGTCCCAATTTCGCTACTAGCAGAACTTCTGCAAGCTTTGCCCCAACTGCGGGCACAAATTTATTTCAAATCTTCCATGACAGCGCTGTCTCACGCGATGGAAGACTTGGTTTTGGCGGGTTCCGACGACGAACCCCTAGTTATTGCCAGCTTTCAGCGAGAGCGCTTCTACCGCCAAGAAGCTCACCGCTATCGACGCATTGCCGATCGATCTTCTCAGGTATATGTGCTGTCATCACCGGAAACAGAGTTTAAAAATTCCTCGGAACATCACGAAACTGTGGCGTTTGCACCGGAGGACACATTAAGTCAAGAGTGGCACTTAGTGGTAGTTGGGCAACATTACTCAACTTGCCTGATTTGTCAAGAAAAAATTGTGCCGATCGACAACCAGGACGAGCGCAGCCCGCTGTTGATGGATCAAGCTCGTCGATTTGAAGGAATTTGGACATTCGACAGAGAGGTAAGCTGCAAAGCTGCCGAATTGTTGCTCGATAAAATTCTCAAATATCGCCCGGAATTGGCCGAAAAGATCGATCGAGCGCGCACAACTTACAATCTGGGCAAAAAACCCAAAAAAACGCGGAAATCCGCCGCAGACAAAACCACAAAACCAGCGAAAAGAGCGCCAAAAGACTCAAGAATTCCCAATCCCAAATTGAGCGACGCTTTTGCCGAACGCTTAGTCACCTACTTGCAAGCAGGGCAGCACAAACTGCTGAAAGCATACAGCGCGATCGCCGCCCAAGAACGCAAAGAACGCCTGGTAAACTTAATTACCACCGCCATGCGGCAGTCTCTCAACCCGCAAGAAATTGTCGAAGTCGCAGTACAAGAATTGGGAACCGCCCTATCAGCAAGCCGCTGTTTGATTTATCGCTGCAAGGCGACAGATATTGCCGTCAAAATCGATCGGGAATTTTTGCGTGCCGGCGCTACTTCTGTCCTAAACCAGACTTGGCAGTTGCAGGAAAATCCCATATTTCGGGACGCGGTAGGGCGGCAAGAGCGAGTTTACATCCAAGAGACAGCACAACACCCGCTGATTGTCAATACAAAATCCCTGGGCGAAATTGTCAAAAATTGGCAGATTGTCTCTTGGTTAATGGTGCCGGTGCTTTATCAGGGGCGGGTGTTGGGCATGGTGGAAATGCACCAATGCCGATCGACTTCGCCTTGGGAAGAAGACGAAATTGCTCTCGTAGAGGCGATCGCCACCCAACTCGGAGCAGCCTTAATTCAAGCCGAAACCTACGCTCACTTAGAAGAACTCAACCAACAATTAGAAGCATTAGACCGCACTCGCAGCAATCTAATTGCCATCACAGGCCACGAACTCCGCACCCCACTTTCTACCATTCAAGTGTGTCTAGAAAGTTTAAACTCCGAGCCAGATATGCCCCAAGAATTGCGGCAAATCATGTTAGAAACAGCCCTCGGAGATGCCGATCGAATGCGGAAACTCGTCCAGGATTTCTTAACACTTTCTCACTTAGAAAGCGGGCGAGTTAAATGGAATGTAGAATCGCTGACGCTGCAAGAATGCGTTGACTTGGCCCTCAGCAGCGTGCGATCGCGCGGCGGAGTCGATCGACAGTTACCACAAATTATCGCCGAAGTGTCCGCAGAATTGCCATTAGTGCAAGCAGACGGCGAATGGTTAGTGGAGGTACTGTCCAAACTCCTAGACAACGCCTGCAAATTCACCACACCCCAGGGAAGCGTCACAGTGCGCGCTGTCTTCAACGGTTCTCGCATGGTGGAAGTGCTCGTAGCCGATACAGGGCGGGGAATAGAGGCGAATAGTTTGAAAGTAGTGTTCGATCGATTTTATCAAGAAGAAGGAGCATTGCGGCGCAGCGCCGGCGGCACCGGTTTGGGATTAGCAATTTGCAAGCAAATTGTTGCCGGCTGGGGCGGTAAAATTTGGGTAGATTCCCCAGGAAAAGACCGAGGAAGCGAATTTCATTTTACTATTCCAATTGTTTAGAAGACCGGGCGGTTGAAACCCTACATCCGCTCTTCAACCTGCGGAGGCAGGTTTCGTTTGTGTAGACGCGGTTTCAACCGCCGTCCGATCTAATGACTAATGACCAATGCCCCATGCCCCATGCCCCATGCCCCATGCCCCATGACTCCCCTAAATCGGAAGACTAATCACAAACTCTGTTCCACCTCCTACCGAAGACAAACATTCCAAAGTTCCCCCATGTATTTCAGTCACTATCTGATGGCAAATAGACAGTCCCAATCCCGTACCTTTACCTTCTGCTTTAGTTGTAAAAAATGGCGCAAACATTTTTTCTCTGACTGATTCCGGCATTCCCATTCCATTGTCAGCAATCTGAATCACAATTGTGTCGATGATTTCCGGTTCTTGCTGGCAAACACCCACCGTAGAAATCATAATTATATTGGGATTTTGTTCAATTTCTGCGTAGGTTTTGCCCGCGTTGGATTCTTCTACAGCATCGATCGCATTAGCAATCAAATTCATAAATACTTGATTGATTTGCCCGGGATGGCATTTTAATATGGGCAACTCACCGTAATGTTTAATGATTTTAATTGCCGGTCTGTTCTGCTTCGCCTTGAGGCGGTGAGATAAAATCATTAAAGTAGTTTCAATGCCTTCGTGGATGTCAACTGCTCTTTTTTCCTGACTGTCGCTACGGGAATAGTTCCGCAGAGATTGCATAATGTCGCGGATGCGATCGATTCCCATCTTCATGGAGGCCGTAGTTTTGGGCAAGTCGGCTAATAGATATTCTAGATCGATCGATGCAATTTCCTGTTCAATTTCTGCTCCCGGTTCTGGAAAGTTTTCTTGATAAATATTCACCAAGTTAATTAAATCACCAATATATTGTTGAACGTGGTGCAAGTTCCCAGAAATAAAGCCAATAGGATTGTTAACTTCGTGGGCTACTCCAGCTACCAGTTGTCCGAGTTGCGAGATTTTTTCAGTTTGAACTAATTGTGCTTGAGTTTGTTGCAGTTCGATCAATATGGCTTCTAAATTTTTAGCTTTCTCTCTCAGTTGAGCTTCTGATGTTTGTAAAGCTTGTTCCGCTGCTTTGCGCTGGCTGATATCGCGAATGATTGACAAAGCGTGGGGTTTCCCTCTGTATTCAAAAAACTTTGCTCTTACCTCAATATCGAATTCTGTACCGTCTTTTCGCAGCACGACAGCTTCACAATAAAATTCTTGGTGCAAGCTAACGGTTGTCATAAACTCATCGAATAAATGTAGGCACTTTGGGTGCAGGAGATCTAAAGGACTTAAGCTCAAGAATTCCTCCACAGAATAACCGTACATTTCGCAGACTACAGGATTTACTGCGACGAATTTTCCTGTTTCCAAGTCTATTAAATTAAGTCCGTCTGCTACACTTTCAAAAATACTGCGGTACTCCTCTTCTTTTTGAGCGAGTTCGGCTTGAGATTGTTGCAAGTTTTGTAGCGATTCAGCTAACTGGCGGGATTTATCTTGTTCGCTAGCGTAGGAACGCGCATTTGCAATAGCAATTGCTGCTTGTGCGGTCAACATTTCCAAAAGTGTCAAACCTTCGTCAGTGAAGGCTCCAGCGACCAAGTTATTTTCTAGATAAACTATACCGATTGACTTTCCTTGATAGACAATTGGCGCGCACAAAACTGACTTCGGTTGCTGATGCTGAATGTATGTATCGAATTGGTAAAGTGTTTCTTTAGTTGCATCGATTAGTACCAGAGGTTCCTGAGTTCTTGCTACATAATTGACGATAGAAAGAGGGACTTTGTAGTTATTTTTGACTGGCTGCAATTCTTCAAATATTGCATAATTCTGCGGGTCGCTATCCGACACTTCAACGAACAAGTATCCGTCTCGTTCCAAAAGAATACACCCGGTTTGAGCGCCTGCATTTTCTAAAATAATATGCAGCAGTTTTTTTAACAATTTTTCTAAGACGATTTCGCTAGAAATAGCCTGAGAAGCTTTGATTACTGTTTTCAAATCAAAAATATTGGCATCAGTGGCGGTAGTCGCAGTTGTATTTATAGCGATCCGATCGTCGCTGATTTTGTTAAACCAATCTGGATGAGATTGTTCTAGTTGATGAACTTTGGCGGTTGCACCCCACTCGACATAGCAAAAACGGGCATCATTGAGATAAATTTTGGCGAGATTGGCACGATTTTGTGTTATGTAAAATCTGGCAGCTAATTCATTGGCTAGGGCAGCATTTTGGACGAAGCCATTTTTGAGGGCGGAGGCGATCGCCCAATCATAATGTTGTGCTGCTGTATGGCTGTCTCCTGACAACCTCGCGATTTCTGCCTGAATTAATGAATATTTGTGCAGATAATTTGCAGGACAGTGTTCTGCCAAATCTCGAAAATTCTCCAGACTAATATTGAGCTGTTTTCGGTATAGTTTGTAGTCTGTATTATTGGCGTTTGTGCAACCAGCAGCTAGGGCGATCGCGTGATGGAACCGAAAAACCGGGTTGACAAAATGACCGGCACCGCCTTTCAAAAATTCCGCGCCGAAGAGAGCATATTCTAAGGCGCGATCGATTTCGCCAAACCAATTAGCATGGGTGAGCTTGTAAAGATAGATGACAAAAGTAGTGGTAAGATCGGCTGAGGATTTGGCAAATTCTAAAAGCTGGTGTTCGTCGATGAAGGTTTCCGGCTCTGGGTAGGTTTCTGGTGAGCTAGTCAGTTGGGCGATCGCATTTTTGGTCAGCAAGTGATAAGCTAGCATATTGCGATCGACCTTTGAGAGCGCTGGAATAAATTGATCGGCAATTTCTGTAGCTTTGGTCAAAGACTCGTTGCCAAAAAAGCAGACCCATAGATAATTAATCGAAGCATATCCCGACCATTGATAACTACCTGTTTCTAAACCGCTCTTGAAAGCTTTTAGCATAAAAGGCTTGCACTCATCGATATATTTCATATAATGTAAAGTTAATGCCCCCCACATATGAAAAATACAAGTACCTAACTCTTTATTGTCACAGCGTTCGTAGAGATTGAGCGAGAGTTCTCCGGCGGCGCAGCCCGCCTTGATTTCGCGATATTTGTTGACCAAAGTAAAGGCATACAAAGTGTAACCAAAGGCGGAAAATGGTGAATTTCCGTACAGAATGCTCGTTTGTACAAACTTCATCGCGCAGAGATATTGAGCGTTGGGACTGGTAAAATAGGCGATCGGGAAAAGTTCTTTTAAAATTCGATGAGCGGCCAGTTGTAGCGGATCGGTAAGTTCTGGTAAATCTGCTAATATATCGATCGATCGCCCGATCGCCCTCTTCGTCTCTGCTAATTCTCGGGCTAGAAATTCATCATCCGGGTAAGGTTCAATCTCAACCCCCAAAGAATTTAACGTTTCAATCCCTAACTGATAAGCGGCAGATAAGTCATTCTTCATCCGCAGACAAGTTATTTGCAATTCTGCGATCGCACACTGTTCTAACAAAGTATGAGTTTTGGTCAGAATCCAGTCAAAAATTGCTAAAGCTGCATCATTGTTGCTATTTAAATATTCTGCTTCACCCAGCTCTAAATTTAGCGCGAAACTCAAGCTATAATTATCTTGCCAACTTGAGACAGGCAAACAGTCGCACCCAGCTTGGAAAAAAGTAAGCGCATCTTCAAAAGCCGAAGCAGCTTTAGCAGTTTTACCTGCTTGTAAATTTAATTGTGCTAATTCATAAAGTTCTTCAGGATTAGCAATAAATCCGCGAGCAAAGTTCAAATGATTGACAATATCAAAAATCTGTTCTTGACGTTCAGCTTCATTGCTCCCCTCCAACAACAAACGTCCCAGCTTCCAGTGAACGGATGGTTTTTGCGACTCAGGAATCATCACATAAGCGGCTTGTTGAACCCGATCGTGCAAAAACTTGTAGCGCACTTTGCCAATTATTGGAGCAAACTTTTCTAATTCCCATTGCTCAAATACTTGTGGTACTAGATAGGCGTCATCTACAGGCAAAATCAACCCTACTTCTAGCGCTTCCCACAAATATTGTGCTGTTTGAGTCAAAGATTGTTCGCTCACCACTGATAATATATCCAAACTAAATTCGTTGTTTATACAAGCAGCTAATTGTAAAATAGCCTGACTTTGTTCAGACAAATGTCGAATTTTATGAATCATTAAGTCAACCACATTTTCCGAAATATTATGCTGTTTAATTTCTTGGGTATCCCATTCCCATTCGGCAATTTCCATATTAAACATCAAAAATTTTTCTTGAGACAATGACTTCAATAACTGCTTTAAAAAGAAAGGATTACCGTGAGTTTTTTCGAGCAGCAATTGTGCCAAGGATGCGACCTTTCTAGGAGAACAGTTCAAGCTGTCAGAAACCAATCGATTTACTTCATAAATTGCTAAGGGTTCCAGGTGAATATTGGCGATCGCAATTCCTGCGGCCCTCATTGCCTCATTTGCCAACATAAAGGGATGGCTCGGACTTACTTCGCTATTTCGATAAGCAAGAATAAGCAGCAAGTAAGGATTTTCTTCGGTGCATTTGTGTTGATACAAATTAACACTTCCAGCATCCATCCACTGACAGTCATCGAGAAAGATTACCAAAGGATGTTCGGCTGTTGCAATTGCTTGGACAAACTTCTTCATCACTCCGTTGAAGCGGTTTTGAGATTCAATAGCACCGAGTTCGGGTACGGGAGGTTGTTCGCCCAAAATCAATTGTAACTCCGGGATAGCATCGATCGCAATTCGAGCATTTTTCTGCAAAGCGTTGAGTAGTCTTTGTCGCCATGCTACTAGCTGAGTTGGGCTTTCCATCAAAATTTGCTGCACGAAGTTACCCATAGCTTGAGTGAAACAAGCGTAGGGAACATTCCGCTTAAACTGGTCGAATTTACCGGAAATGAAATAGCCGCGCTGCTGCGTTATATCACGGACAATCTCATGAACTAATGCAGATTTACCGATGCCGGAATAGCCACTGACTAGGACAATTTCACCGCTGCCTTTGCAGACACGATCGAAGACTTCTAATAATTGCGCTATTTCTGTGTTTCGTCCGTAGAGTTTCTGAGGAATTGACAACTGACTCAGGGCATCTAGTTGTCCGGGAATAAAGTTAGAAATTGTCCCTGAATTCTTTATTTGATTTTGGCAGCGTTCTAAATCTGCTAATAATCCTGTAGCAGTTTGATATCTAAGTTCGGCATTTTTTGCCATGAGTTTTGCCACAATTTGGGTCAACACTATGGGAATTTGTGGGTTGAGTTGTTGCAGGGGAACTGGTGGTTTGGCTATGTGACAGTGTACCATTTCTAACGGGTCACTGCTGGTAAATGGTAATTGTCCTGTCAGCAATTCGTAAAAGGTGACGCCGAGAGAGTAGAAATCGCTGCGGTAGTCGATGGAACGGTTCATGCGCCCGGTTTGTTCGGGGGACATATATGCCAGGGTTCCTTCTAGGCGATCGGAATTTTTTGAGTGTGTTTGTTCTTTTCTCAACCGCGAAGCGATGCTAAAATCAGCAAGTTTTACTTGCTTTGTTTGGGGATTTATGATAATATTATCCGGTTTAATGTCTTTATGTATAATTTGATTTTGATGCAGCAATACTAAAGCTTTTGCCAAGGATACGGCTATATTTAAAAAATCGGCAATCGATAATTGGTAATGCGTGGCATTCGCCTCTAGATTGTCGGTTTCGGACTCGGCTAATTCTGGTTGATGTTCTAAGTTTTCGATCCAATATTTCAGGGATACCCCTCCGATATCTTCTAATACTAACACTAAGCAAAAAGGATGGATTTCGAGTCGATAGACTTTGATGACATACTCTGAGTCGATATGTTTTGTGATTTGATATTCGTGTTTTAAACTGGCGCTCTGTTCTAGGGTCGGGCAGTCGGTGTTTAAGACTTTGAGAATGACTAATTGTTTTTCTGCTGTCGATATGGCTCGATAAATAACTGTGTTAGTTCCTTGGTGAATCAGCTCTTGTAAGTTGTAACCAGAAATTCCTGAAGCTGGCAGCATAGTACATATTTCCCAGTTGATTTTATAATCAATGCCTAATTAGAGCATGGCACATACGAAACTCTGATGAATGGCGGGCGATCGCTACTTTACAAACCCGCAGGTTGGATCGATGTATCGAACGATCGCACAATTTAAAAATTACTTACGTATTTAGCAGGTATTTGTTTTAAGAGGTCTAGCGACCGAGAAATTGCAACCCTTGATTTTTTTATTGTGGAAGTGTTACAGCCTTTAAATGAAATCATACAGCATCCCACCATCATTGTAAATGACTTTATTAAATTTTAATAATAAAAGTTAGGGCGTAGATAAATAGCTGGTCGCGGGTCGTTGGGCAAAGCAATTGCAGGATTGGGAGATTTCTGGACATAACAAAGAATCACAGAAACACTTGGTTTTTACACTTGCACAATCAATATGATTGTAGGTACATATTGTGGACATTACCGAGGACTTTAATATCATTTGATCGTACAGGCTGTGGATATTACTTAGCTATAAACTATTTTTGTAGGCAGTTAGTAATGTAGATCAACAAAACTTGCGTAAAAACTCGGTTTTTAAAGAAAATATTGGTTCGCTGGCTGGAATAAAGTTACAAAGTTTTCAAAGCAGAACTCGCCTCCGCTGCTATACCCCTCTCACCCCGCGAGATAGCTTTTACAGGTGATGCAACCTGGCGGTGTTGGGCCTTAGGATCGAAAGTATCAAAGCAGATTCAGGACGTGCTTGCGTCTTAAACCCGGCTTTTAGGCAAAATAAAGGGTTGGGCGGCAGAGCACTACCGGGATATTGGGAGCGTTAAGTCGGAAGGGCCACAAGTCTGGAGAGGGCTTGCAGTCGATCGAATCTGTTGAGACACGGGCGGGCGTCAGTGTTGATTCGTGAAAAGTTGAGGATGCCCATATTTCGCCCGGAAAAACTTTTTTGCGATCGGAATACTCAAACCTAGAGGAAAATCAATATGTCATTTACAACCAAGATGAAATCTACCCAACAAGCTATTACTAAGCCACAACTGCAATTAGGTTCTCAAGGTCAAGCGGTATTGGAACTAGAACAAATGTTAACTAAGTTGCGGGTTTACCGGCAGCCTGTAAAAGGAATTTTTAACTCATCAGTTGAATTTGCGGTGAAACTGTTTCAGTATCGGGTTTTCTTGTCGCCGGACGGCATTGTCGGGCCGCTGACTTGGGAAGCGCTTTATACTGAAGCTCCTGTGAATATGCCGGTACTTAAATTCGGCAGTTCTGGGGAAGCAGTCACTACTGTTCAAGAAGTTCTGACCATTTCCCAGCACTATCGGGGCTCTATTGACGGTCAATTTGCCACTTTGACGGATCGGGCTGTTAGCGCATTTCAAAAAAGCTTTGGGATCGATGCCGACGGGATTGTCAACCAAGAAACTTGGACTGCTTTGAGTCAAATTCCGCGTGGCTATGACCCTAATTGGTTCTTGACTTAGGGTTAGGTGCTGCTCCGTAATATATGGGCAGATCTGTGCGCTCGCGTGTGAGGGATTGGGCAATGTGCGATGCTTCGGGTGCGCGACCAGCACCCAAAGCATTACATTTTTTTGAGGTATTTTTTCGGGATTTGTGCAGAGAGAGTTCTGTTTTATAAGTTTGGTATAAATTACAAATTATCAATTATTAATTACTAATTCCCAATTATCAGAAAAGATCGATCGCCAAAAAACTGTTAACTTTCCTTACAATTTCGAGAACAGGGTACAGTGGCGATGATAGGATGCCGTAAAAATCCTTTGGATATATCTATGGCAGAAGAACTGACTGGACAACCCCCCATCTTCGGCGGCAGCACCGGCGGCTTGCTGACCAAGGCGCTAGTTGAAGAGAAGTATGCTATCACTTGGACTAGCCCCAAGGAACAAGTGTTTGAAATGCCTTCGGGTGGCGCTGCAATTATGCGTCAAGGCGACAATTTGCTGTATCTGCCCCGGAAGGAGCAGTGTATCGCTTTGGGCGGCCAGCAACTGCGGGCGAAATTCAAAATCTCGAACTACAAAATTTACCGCGTTTTTCCTGACGGTTCTACTGAGTACCTGCATCCCAAGGATGGCGTGTTCCCTGAGAAGGTGAACGAAGGTCGTGTTGCTAATGGTAGTGTTCCTCGCAATATTGGCAGCAATCCCAATCCGATCAAGGTGAAGTTCACAGGTAAGAAGACCTACGATCCTTAAGCGATCGCTCTATTGCTGAGCAAAACATAAGTAATATTGCTTATTTGGGACTCAGTTAAGACTGATCCCCCCTAGCCCCCCTTAGGTCGGGGGGGACAAGAGTATTCTCTTTCCTCTCTCTTGTTAAGGAGAGGATAAGAGTATTCTCTTTCCTCTCTCTTGTTAAGGAGAGGATAAGAGTATTCTCTTTCCTCCCCCGACCTAAGGGGGATTGAGGGGGATCGGAACTCGGATAAAAGCGAGAATACAAAGGTTTTTAGGGTTAATTGGGCAGCAATGGGCAGGGTTCAGCTATACTGCCAACTTCCCATCTAATTAAGAATTAATCGTTAAAGTAAAAATGAATGTCGCAATCAGGCGATCGCAGATTTCTGATATCGATGTTTGCGCTCGCATTAATTATGAAGCTTTTAAAGGTATTTCCGATCGCCATTGCTTCCCTCACACACACAGATTTTCCGACGCTAGAGTTTTCAACTGAGGTGATTCGCCTTTCGATCGAAAGTCCGTCGTTTTTTGGCATAGTAGCCGAGAGTGAGGGTGCGGTTGTCGGCTGCGGTTTTATGGACGAACGGAACCCGATTCGCGGTATTGGGCCAGTCAGTGTCGTAGGCGCAAGCCGGGGCGTAGCCATCGCACTTTTCAAGGCCGCGGCACAGGGCGAGAAATCATGAAAGCCTTGCTGGAACGGGGACAGGACGCTGTAGGCATTCGTTTGCTGCAAGAATCTTTCAACATGGGCTCGCTGTCGCTGTACGCTTCTCTGGGTTTTGAGGTGAAGGAAGCTTTGGTGTTGCTAAAGGGGAAGTTTCGCAGTCAGCCGCTGTCTGGGGTTGAGGTGCGGCCAATGGTAAGTCAGGATGTTGACGAAAGTGAGGCTTTGTGCAAGGAATTATACGGGTGCGATCGAACTAGGGATCTTGAGTATGCCGTGAATGACCTTTCTGCTTGGGTTGCTTGCAAACAAGGTCGGATTGCGGCTTATACTTGTTCGATGTTGGCTTTGGGCCACAGCGTTGCAGAAACTGAGGCTGATATGCAGGCTTTGCTGTTGGGGGCGGCCGCGTCGAGATCTGAAGTAGAGATTTCTTTCTACTTGCCGGTGCGTTACGCAAGTTTGTTTCGCTGGTGTTTGCAAGAGGGGCTGCGCGCCCTCAAGCCACTGGCGGTGATGGCAATTGGTGACTATCAACAGCCTGTGGGATGTTATTTTCCGTCTTATCTTTATTGATTGTATAGCAAAGTGAGTATATGATATTTCCCGATTTCTCACAATTCTGCGAACTGGCAAAACAAGGCAATTTTGTACCCGTTTATCAAGAATGGGTGGCTGATTTGGATACGCCTGTGTCTGCGTGGTATCGGGTTTGCGCCGGTCAACCTTACAGTTTTCTGCTGGAGTCGGTGGAAGGTGGGGAGAAGGTTGGGCGTTATAGTTTCTTGGGGTGCGATCCGCTGTGGATTTTGAAGGCTCAGGGCGATCGCACAACTCAAGTTTACCGCGACGGTTCCCAAAAAGTCTTTGCCGGCGATCCGTTTGCGGTTTTAACTGAGTGTTTGCAATCTTATCAACCGGTGAAATTGCCGCAGTTACCGCCGGGAATAGGCGGGCTGTTCGGTTTTTGGGGTTACGAGTTAATTAAGTGGATTGAACCGCGAGTTCCAGTGCATCCGGCGGGGGAGAATGATTTGCCAGATGGATTGTGGATGCAGGTTGATAATTTGCTGATTTTTGACCAGGTAAAGCGGAAAATTTGGGCGATCGCCTATGCGGATTTGCGCGAGACTGGCGTTGATTTAGCCGAGGCCTATGGGGCAGCATGCGATCGGGTTTCTCAGTTAGTTGATAAACTGAAATCGCCACTTTCACAACAATCTACTCTGATAGAATGGACTCCGCCGAGTTACGGGCAAGAGGCCAGTTCCACCAGTGAAAATACAGAATTAGCTTACAGCAGCAATACCACCCGCGACAAGTATTGTGAAAATGTCTTGAAAGCCAAGGATTGTATCAAAGCCGGAGATATTTTTCAGGTAGTGATTTCGCAGCGGTTGGAAGCAGAATATAGCGGCGATCCTTTTGCACTTTACCGCTCTTTGCGCCTGATCAATCCTTCTCCGTACATGGCATATTTCAATTTTGGAGATTGGCAGATTATCGGTTCCAGTCCAGAAGTGATGGTGAAGGCAGAAAATACTGTTGACGGCAAAAGGATTGCAACTTTGCGGCCGATTGCAGGTACGCGCCGCCGGGGTCAAACTCCCCAACAAGACGATGCTTTGGCTGCTGAATTACTGCAAGATCCTAAGGAAATTGCGGAACACGTCATGTTAGTCGATTTGGGCAGAAACGATTTAGGCAGAGTTTGCCGCAGCGGTACTGTCAAAGTTGACGAATTAATGAAAATTGAGCGTTATTCTCACGTCATGCACATTGTAAGCAATGTAATCGGAGAATTGGCTGAAGATAAGACAGCTTGGGATTTGCTAAAAGCTGGTTTTCCTGCTGGTACGGTTAGCGGTGCTCCAAAAATTCGGGCGATGGAAATTGTGCACGAGTTGGAAGGTTGCCGTCGCGGCCCGTATTCTGGGGTTTACGGGTATTATGATTTTGAGGGACAGTTGAATAGTGCGATTACAATTCGCACTATGGTTGTTCGTTCTCAGGGAGGTGGCAAACATTCGGTTTCTGTGCAAGCCGGTGCTGGTTTGGTGGCGGATTCTAACCCGGATATGGAGTATGAAGAAACTCTCAATAAAGCACGGGGTATGTTGCAGGCTATTCGCTGTTTGAAGTAGCAAGTCAAAAATCTTGTCGGTGTCGATAAGAGTCGGCGATTTCAATCGCCCGGTGTTCTAAATCTTAAAAGAGGGAAATATGAATTTTTATATAGTTGACGTGTTTGCCGAGTCAAAATATGCTGGCAATCAGCTAGCTGTATTTTGTGGCGCGGGAGTTGCGGAACTCTCAGAGGCCGAAATGCTGCTGATTGCGAAGGAAATCAATTATTCGGAAACCACGTTTATTCGATCGCCCGAACCGCAAAATAAAGGCTATGACGTGCGTATCTTCACGCCCAAGAAGGAATTACCGTTTGCCGGTCATCCGACGCTGGGGACGGCGTTTGTGTTACAGCAAGAGGTAATTGGCGAAAAGGTCGATCGGGTAATTCTCAATTTAGCCGTGGGTCAAATTCCTGTCACCTTTAATTATCGCAACGAATCCGCAGATATTTTATGGATGCGACAAAACCCGCCAACATTCGGTCAAGTTTTGCCAACCGAAACTCTCGCCAACGTCCTAAATTTACAATCCGATGAAATCGATACAAACTTCCCAATTCAAGAAGTTTCTACCGGAGTACCGTTTATAATTGTCCCTTTAAAAACCCTCGCAGCCGTCAAAAAAGCTCAAGTCAAATTAGATAAATATTTTGAACTAATTAATACCACAGAAGCCAAAGAAATTTTGATATTCTGCCCAGAAACTTACAGCGACATTAATGATTTAAACGTCCGAGTTTTCGCTTATTCCTTAGGAATTCCCGAAGATCCGGCGACGGGGAGTGCCAATGGCTGTTTGGCTGGATATTTGGTACAATATGCTTATTGTGGGGAATCAAAGATTGATGTGAGAGTCGAACAGGGCTATGAGATTGGTAGACCTTCGTTATTGTTATTGAAAGCTCAAAAAAATCGGGAAGAAATAGAAGTTTTGGTGGGAGGTAAAGTGGTGATGGTGGCGAAAGGAGAATTTGTTTAAAATATTCAAATATAGCTTCCTATATAGGTTCGTAGTGAGGACTTTAGTCCTTCTTTGTTGCGGACTAAAGTCCTCACTACGAACGATTAAGCTATAGGTTCGTAGTGAGGACTTTAGTCCTTCTTTGTTGTAGACTATAATCCTGACTACGAACCTATTCAGCTAATATGAGGTAGCTCATATTCATTGCTGTCGGTTACTGGCATAGTGAAAGCATCATTTTTCTGAGATACTTCCAATGTTACCAACATTTTCGCGCAGTTTAAATTTATCCCTTGACGATTCCGAAGCCCTGCTTGCACTTCCATTAACCAGCTTGCTGGATTCACCGGAATTCAATCAACTCTTGGAAAGTCTGGATACTGCTTTGCTTAAAGAAAGTTTGCCTACTGCTGGGGCTGTATTATCTCAAAAACTCCCAGCTTTTTATGATTGGTTGCAAACAGAATTGGGAATTAAAAATGTCCCAGATAGTCCAGATCATGCTACGCAATGGGTAGTCAGTTTTCTAAAGAATCAAGAGAGTTTAACTCGTTTAGTTGAGATGCACAAATCGATTCCAAGACTTGCGTTAGATCGATCGATTCCTCGGTTAGTTAGCGCCTTTGATGGGGCTCAACCCACCGCCGTCAAGGAAGAGTGGCAAAAAGCGATCGCAGCGCTTTGTCTGGTACTCGCCGTCGCAGCGCGGGAAAACCAGTCACCGGGCGCATCAAAGGCTTTGGTAGGGGTTTAGGTAAAGCGGTTTTTGCGGAAAATTTGCAGTTGCGCGCGATCGATCTCAACGACTACCGGCTTTTTCTTGTTGAGGACGATCGCATTATGCCGATTTAACAACAGCCACTGAGCCAAAATTACCACCAGGACTCGCCTTTTGCGAAACTTGCCTTCAAAACCGGCCATTCGGACGATCGCCTCTTCTATCTTATACCACCAGTTTTTCCCTTTCTGGGAAATCACAAAAATCCTTCCCGGTATGTAATCGCCTCCATTTGCCCAAAAAGCATACCTTTCGCCTAAAGTAAAGTAGTGGAAAACATTCTTAGCGGTACAAGTTTGAGCTAACTTTTCCGCAACGCCCAAAGAATTGAAAATTACAGTGGAGCGAATATAATCCGGGTATTTTGCTACAATTTGCTGAGCAACTTTACCGCCCAAACTTTCTCCGATGACATCCGCCGGATTTCCGCTGCGAAATTGCTGTTTAAGCCAATCTATAGCGCCTACAGTTTCCGCCGCTTTTAACTGGCGTTGTACTTTTGCAATAAATACATCGGGCGTATCTTCCAAAACGCGATCGAAAGGATACCACGAACCGTATCCGCGAATCACGAGCACGGGGGGATTATTCCCAGAAACCGGAAGGCGACTTTCAGCATAAAAACCAGTGCGAAAGTCTTCAAAGACTTTTTCTATGGTATAATTTCCATCAACAACTTGACCCTCTGCGTGCCGAACATAAATTGACGGATTGCTGGGATCCTCAGTATCGTGGAGTTGGGGTTTGGCAAACTTTTCGTAGAGGGAATCTAGCAAGTGCCTTCCTGTAGGGCGATCGACAAAATTCCAATTTGTTGGCATTCCAAATCTCAAATATATAAATGTTCTTCATAAGTCCTGGACGCACTAATCACCTAATTATGTCATTCTGATTTAGGGTCTTCTAGATTGTTTGTGGGGGGAAACCACGTATTTTTGCACAATACCTTTACCCATATTTTGTAGGGGCGGGTTCACCAACCATATCTAACGATTACCGACAATCTAGATAAACCCGCCCCCACCACCGATAACCTACGTCTACCCGGAATTTTCATCGCATCGGAAAATGTACATGATAATTTATGGTTCGGTTCGGGCGGGTTTTCGAGATTGTTTGTTTCAAGCAATTATTGTTTGTGAACCCGCCCCTACAAGCACCCGGTACATGATGATTTATGGTTGGGTTGGGTTGGGGCGGGTTTTCGAGATTGTAGATAATTGGCAATTATGGTTCGTAAAACCCACCCCGTCAGCACCGATCAACTTTTACAAAACTCGCAACGTGCTCGCAATACTATCGACTGCTTCCATCGCGCGAATTTCATCGAGTGCTTGTTGAAAATTACCTTCCCGAACATCGTGAGTCACCACAACAATTTCTGCTAAATTGCCGTGAATTCCCGTTTGCACAATTGACTCCAAACTCACTTGGTGGTTGCCGAAACAAGTGCCAAGTTTGCCAATTACCCCCGGAGTATCCCGCGTCAGAAAACGCGCGTAAAAGCGAGTCACAAGTTCCTGCATTTCTGCTATTTTGCAGTAGTGTTGGTGAGTGCAACTCAGCAAAGGATGGGGAATCGGCACAGTTTCGGTTTTCAGGATAGCAGCCACATTCAAAATGTCGGATACTACCGCGCTGGCTGTGGGCCCAGCCCCCGCACCGCGACCGTAAAGCATCAATTGCCCGATCGCATCTCCTTCGACTAAAATTGCATTGTAAACGCCGTTCACACTCGCCAGCGGATGAGCTTTTGGCACAAAAGTAGGATGCACCCGAATCGAGAGGAGTTCCCCTTCTGCATCCCCATTATGTTCGGAAATTTTGCTAGTTTCTTGAGCAATAGCTAGCAATTTGATCGTAAATCCCAGCTTGTCGGCGTAGTCAATATCAGCCGCGCTAACTTGCCTGATACCTTCGCAGTGAATATCTGCTAAATTGATGCGTCCGCTAAAAGCTAACGAAGCTAAAATAGCAATTTTATCAGCAGCATCTAATCCATCCACATCTGCTGTGGGGTCAGCTTCAGCATAACCTAATTGCTGAGCGTCCGCGAGCACTTCGCCAAAGTCTGCGCCTTCACTCTGCATCCGCGTCAGGATGTAATTAGTTGTGCCGTTAACGATACCAGTTACACTTTTGATGCGGTTTGCACCCAAAGATTGTTTGAGGGTTTGAATGACCGGAATGCCGCCACCCACAGCAGCTTCTAGCATTACATAAACGCCTTTTGCGTTAGCAGCCTCGAAAATTTCATTACCGTAGCGGGCGATAACTGCTTTGTTGGCGGTGACTACGTGCTTCCCGTTGTCGATAGCTTGCAGAATGAGCGATCGCGCCGGTTCCAATCCGCCAATCAGTTCTACTACAATATCAATTTCCGGGTCAGTGGCGATCGCCTCTAGGTCAGTTGTCAGCACATTTTCTGGCAATTGTAAAGACCGAGTTCGAGAAATATCGCGCACTCCCACCCGATAGATTTCCAATTCCTGCAATAGCGGATGGCGCCCATCTGCGGAGAGCAAAATCTCTGCTGTGCCCGCGCCAACCGTACCCAAACCTAGCAAACCAATTTTGAAAGCCACGACTTTGACCCGTAGAAAATCACTTAATCTACAATCATTGTATGATAACAGCGCATTCATAGAATACCCAGATACCCGACTTCTTTAAAAAGTCAGACTCTATATCAGATCGTGTCGAGTCAATCACTCGCAATAAAAACAGTTCGTAGTGAGGACTAAAGTCCTCATAATTAAAGGACTAAAGTCCTCACTACGAACCAATATGATTGTGATTGTTATATTCAGCAACGATCTCACAAATTAATCCAGACCTTACATCAGGCTTTGCATGGTCATTTAAATTTATGTATCCATATTTTCTCCCAATTCTCGAAGCCGCTGCGCCAATCTTTCGGATCGCTGCCTTTCTGAATTAACCTGCTGTTCTAGTTGCACATTTTCCTGTTCTAGCTGCTGTAGATGTGCTTCTTCTGCTCGAATTAAATCTTCTAATATAGCAGTCATAAATGAGTCGTAAAGTTTTTTACCCACCCCAACCCTCCCCGCGAGTTCGGGGAGGGAGTAAGAAATTTACAAATGATTTAGGATTGCTATAGACGAGATGGAATTAGTAGAAGAATTCAACTTTCGGCGTTGCTTAATCATGGTATGAAAAAAATAAGTTTAAAATCCACAACCTTTGTGGATACTGGTTTCTATGACAGACCTATTTAGCCTTTCATACCGTAAATCAGCAACGCCCAACTTTCATAGTAGGAACAAGAACCCAAGAAATCCTGAACCCAGCACAAGTCATGAAAGCAATGATTTTGACTGTAGTTTAGACTAAAAAATGAGCGCAGCTAAAAGTAGCCACCTTTGAAGCTCAGGCAAGCAGTTGCTCAAAAACTCAAAAAGTAGAAGATTAAATAGCTAATCTTGAAGACTTTTTGC
>NZ_JAHRFA010000111.1:0-19245 GCF_020883045.1 Microcoleus sp. CAWBG58
GTTGATGCGTTTTTTGCTGGTCATAACTTGCTCAAATGCTTGCCTGGTCAAGGTTTCATTCTATTTTACCTTTTTTCGTGTACCCCCTTGACAATTTGCACTTTTTCTTAACTTGTCACCAATGACAATAGACACGGAATTGCTGTCGTGCGCGATCGCAATTAAGTAGGTCAGCGCTATAAAAGGCAACTATTTCATTGGGCAGTTGACAGTTGACCGCTTGAGGGGACTTGACAAAAGAAGAGACCTCCTGCGAAAGTCCTCACCTAATCGACAGAACCGATAATTACCAGTATGTCTGGCCAATCTTTTATTATTAGTTAATAATGGCTGAAATGGCTACTGTTAAAGGATCGATAAAATACTTTCGCAGGAGGTCTAAGGAAGAGGATTGGAGTAATGAATAGTCTTCTTATTCTTTATCCCTATAAGGGTTCCGGCTTTACACCAATTCTTTCTGGTAAACGATCGTAAATTATCCAAATGGCAAGAAACCAGAACTCGTCAGTCTATTTACATACTGTTATATAGTTCTGTTTGATCTCGCCGATCTAGCTTACAAAAAACCTTAGCTGAATCCTGTTGTCATATAACTGAAGCCTTCTTCCTGCAACATCCGATCGCCCCAAAAAAGCAAGCCGATCGAGCAATGGCTCGATCGGCTAAACTCTTCTGTGGAGGGCTCGCGCCCGCAGCCCTTTAAATGTGGAAATGATACAAAATGCTGCCGTCGTCTTTAATTTCACAGTTGGCATTAAAGACTTCAGCTTGTTGGTTCAAAAAACGCTGGGCGACATCCGGCGACAGCCGCGTCTCCATCGCAAACCGTACCAGAGTGATTTCGCCGCTGCCTTCCTTGATCAGTCGGTACAAAGCACTTTGGAGCCTTTCGCTCTCTTCTCGCTGAAAAGCTGCTTTGTTCCTCCAATCCGCCACTGAAGGAATCAAACCGCGACTTACCAAAATCGCTAACAGCAGGCCAACTCCCACAATCAGAGGCACAGTTGGATCGCTCGTGGGCGTCGCCACAATTTGTGGCGCTGTAGCGGCGGCCAAACTGCTCACCATTTCTTTTTCCGAGGCTTGCGTATCCGCCATCGCAAGCTGAGTTTTGTTGTAAACGTCTTGCTGAAGCTTCATTTGCTGCAACAGGCGAGCGCGCTCTCTTTCGTATTGGTCGAGTTTTTGCTGAGCTTGTTTCAGGTCTTGAGTGACTTGTGCCAAGCGTTGGTTGAGCGTCTGATTGACTGATTGCCAGCGATATCTGTTAATCAGCCGGCTTTTTTCAACCATGCCCTTCATCAACATATCTGCTGTTTTGATTGCTTGCTGCTGATCGAGCGATCGATACCCAACAGCAATCTCTAGCGGTTGTTCCGGCTTAGAAATCTGGACGCTAGCATTTTGTCGAACTTGCTGTGGCGACAGTTTAACTGCATCTGCCACTGCTTTGACAACATTATCTGCCAGCAGAACATCTGGAGTTAGTTGTTCTCCCTGCTTGAGAATTGTCGTGCCGGTGCTCGAAAATTTAACCGGCGGATTGTTAGAAGTGAGAGTGCCTTGGGCCATGAATCCGGGCGGCGGAGCTAGGCGGTAGGCAAGGGCCCCTGAAATACCCATAATTACAGCGAAACTGCCTAAGGCAATCCATCTGTACTGATTTGCTGAAGATCTAAAACGTAAATTTCCCATTTTGATAGTCAAATCATAACTTTCACTTTGCTTGCAGCTAGTCCCAAACCAAAGAGCGATAGTCTCTTTCTTGTGAGTGAAATTGACTGCTGAAAAATTCCTCAGATTGTACCGAAAAGCTCTCAAATTGGCTTTTCAGAGTTGCCAATATTCATGTTCGGAAAAAAGCATCGCAATGGTGTGTTTTTTCGTAAATCTAACCTCAGTCTTATCTTTAGGAATTCTCAGAAAATTACTGGGCGATCGGGATTTGGGAAGTTTGCTGCCACCAGCAGCTCATCGCGAGAGTCTGCTCTCACGAGCTTTGCCGTGTTTGTTGGCACTCAAAACCTTGACCTTTTCGCCTGTGGCAATCCTCCAGTTATTTTACTTCTTGCTGTGCGTTTTGCGGAAGCGATCGCGCAGATGCGTCGTTACTCGATCGCAGATAAGAGCAAGTCGCAATAAATTTTTACTTTGGTTTAGGGGCGACGTTAGTTCTTTGACACTCCTCGGCCTAAAGGCACGAGGATTCTTTCTTCACTGGGACTCCAACGAGTTTACCCTCAGAAAGCATCTTGACCGTATGCCCTACGGCTGCAAGTCCTCTAATTAGAACTACTTGTGCTGCTGCGACATCTCGATCAGTCGTGTACCCACAACTAGAACAAGAATGAGTGCGTTCCGACAATTCTTTCTTGCCTGTTTCGACACCACAACTAGAACAAATCTGGCTTGTCTTGTGAGCGCTTACTTTTTGAAAGTAGACACCGTGCTTAAAACAGACTTGTTGCAAAATCGTAAAAAACTGACCCCAACTCGCGTCTAGACAATGCTTACCTAACATTGCTCTAGACAAACCAACTAAATTTAAGTCTTCAACGAATATCATTCCCGCGTCTTCGCAGAGCTGGTGTGCCAACTTCCAATGCCAGTCTTTACGACAGTTAGCAATATACTCGTGCAGCTTGGCAACTTTCTTCTGACCTTTCTTCCAATTATTTGAACCTAACTTTTTTCGGCTGACACGCTTTTGCAGCAATTTAAGCTTGCATTCGGCGTCTACGAAAAACTTGTGGCGCTTAACTAAAAGACCGTTGGAAGTAGCTATGAAATTAGTCAGTCCAACATCAATCCCCAGCGCTTCACCGTGTGGCATAACTGCGGAAACCGAAACATCCCATTGCAGCGTTAGCATTACGTACCAACCGCTAGCTCTGCGAACAATTCTGGCTTGCTTGATCGTCGCTCCGTCAGGGATGGGACGCGATTGATGGAGTTTAACCCAACCAATCTTGGGCAGTTTAACTTGGACGCCTTGAACTGGATTCACACCCATCTCTGGAAACACAAAAGACCGCATCGCACCTGCTTTTTTGAAGCGGGGAAACCCGTGCTTCTGTTCCCACATACTCACGAATGCTTTTTCCAACCTTCTTAAGGTCTGCTGTAGAACGTGTACTTGAACCGAACCCAAAGCAGGTATGTTCGCTCTGGCTGCGGTTAAGCTTTTGCACTGACTGGCGTAAGTCGGACGCTTTGTTTCCGCAGGGATGATAAATTCAGAACGGATAGAGCAAGCGTTAATCTGACAACTACGAGATTGAAACCAATGCTTGCGTTCTGCGAGCGCGTAGTTATAGACGCGACGACACTGCTCTAGCCAATCTTCAAAGATAGCTATCTGCGCTGTCGTTGGTTTCAATTTGAACTCGTAGGTTAAGTTAAGCATTTACTCTGTCCTCCTAACCTAATTATAGTATCGTGAGTAAACCCCCGTTTGATTATTCACGATGCTTAACTAAAGTCGCCCTATAAGGGCGAGGCTTGCACCCAACCCATTAGTCAGCATATTTCTACCCATCACAGTTACAGAAAGCCCAGTAATCTGGTCTACAGACTTGAGCAGCTAAACACCCGCTTTGAATAACAAACTGCCATTTTGTCCGATTTTCTCAAATAAGAGCCTGTCAAATAATGAAAAAAACCTTAAATATTCTTCCTAAAAAGTTACCAAGTCAGAATTATACCACGTACCAAGAGTCTTTGCTACAAATAAAAAAGTTATGGAGCAGGCCCCGAGACCTGCTCCACATCATCATCACGATCATCATCATGATGATTTGACAAAGGTACGATCGACCGTACCGACGAAATTTCAGAAGCCGATCGGCAAAATAAGACCCTCGCGGGCCATAACAGCCTTGGGAAAAGCGATTTGCACGTCTTCGGCGATGCGATCGAGAAAATCGTCAGTATGAGCCGGATCGTGGTGAAAAATCACCACCCGTTTCACCCGAGCCTCCTTAGCCATTCTCACCGCTTCCTGCCAAGTCGAGTGTCCCCAACCCACCTTCGGAGACTTGGGGTTGTGATATTCCTCGTCGGTGTACATCGCATCGTAGATCAGCACGTCAGCATCGAGGGCTAAATTGTACACATTTTCATCTAGCCGATCGGGAAAATGTTCCGTATCCGAACAGTAAACAACAGAACGTCCCTGCCAAGTCACCCGATATCCCATAGCAGTATTCGGGTGATTCAGAGAACCAGTTCTAATCTCAATATCATCCAGCATCATCGTCTGGTTGTGATCGATCTCGTGAAAAGTCAGATCTGCCGGCAAACCCATCAGCGGCACCGGCGAATTCGAGTGCAAAACCCGTTCGACGAAGTGCCGTTTCAGGCAATCTCCATCGGGGGGAATTGCCCCATAAATATCAAAGCTATTGCCGCGAATGAAAGCTGGGGCGAACATCGGGAACCCTTGAATGTGATCCCAGTGATAGTGAGTAAAAAACATATAAGCTTGCACGGGCATTTCTTGCAGCAACTGGTCTCCCAGCATCCGCAAGCCAGTTCCGCCGTCAAAAATCAAGCGTTTTCCACCGACTCGCATTTCCAAACAAGAAGTATTGCCACCGTAGCGAACAGTTTCCGATCCGGGTGTAGGAACACTGCCCCGCACGCCCCAGAACTGTACTACAAAATCATCTATACCTTTTATTGCTTCGGAGGGTTGAGGGCAATCAACGGGATTTGCCACTACAGAGGACAAGCTGATTTCCATTTTAAAATTCAGACTTTAAGGTTCCACATTGTCCGTGATGGCGCAGCAGATGGTCGCACAACACTAAAGCTACCATTGCTTCCACCATTGGCACAGCTCTTGGTAAAACGCAAGGGTCGTGCCTTCCTTTTGCCGCCAGCAGCGTTGCTTCCCCCTCTCGGGTGACTGTGCGCTGTTGCTGGCGAATTGTTGCAGTTGGCTTGAAAGCCGCGCGCAGAATGATATTTTCACCGTTAGCAATGCCACCCTGAATTCCACCGGAGCGATTCGTGACTGTACGAATTTCTCCTTGTTCATCAGTATAGTATTCATCATTATGTTCGCTGCCCAAAAGCAGAGTCCCCGCAAAGCCCGAACCAATTTCAAAGCCTTTGCTGGCGGGTAATGACATAATCGCTTTGGCCAAATCGGCTTCGAGTTTGTCGAATACCGGCATTCCGAGGCCTTTGGGTAAGTTGCGGGCGACGCATTCGACTACGCCGCCGATCGAATCTCCACTGTCGCGAACTTTTTCGATCAGTTCAATCATTTTGATGGCGCATTCGGCATCGGGACAGCGAACGATGTTGCTTTCTACTTGTTCTAAGGTAACAGTGTCCTGGTCGGCGACGCATTCTAAGTCTTTGATGCGTTTGACGTAACCGACTATTTCTACGCCTGCTGCTTGTTGGAGAATTTTTTTGGCAATCGCCCCTGCTGCTACTCTACCAATTGTTTCTCTCGCCGACGATCGACCTCCGCCTTGCCAGTTGCGAATTCCGTACTTAGCATCGTAGGTAGCATCAGCGTGGGAAGGACGGTAAGTTGTGGCCATTTCGCCGTAATCTTGCGGGCGAGTGTCTTGATTGCGGACTAAAATGGCGATCGGCGTTCCCAGAGTTTTGCCTTCAAACACCCCCGACAGAATTTCGCAGGTATCTGCTTCTTTGCGTGGTGTAGTAATTTTGCTTTGGCCGGGGCGGCGGCGATCGAGTTCCGCTTGAATGAACGATGCGTCGATCGACACCAGAGGCGGGCAACCGTCAATTACCACTCCCACACCCCCGCCGTGAGATTCCCCAAATGTCGATATCCGAAATAGATGCCCAAAGCTATTGCCCATCTTGCTTTTCCCTGAAACTTGATAATTTTTACTTTAACTGGAAGATAGATTTCTCAAATATAGATTTAGAGTATTTTAAAGAATATAGCATTGAGCAGCAGGAGACGGTGGTTCGCCCAACACAGAAGTTCGATCGCTGTGGGGAAGGGGAGAGGGGGAGAATTGGGAGAGGGGGAGAGGGGGAGAATTGGGAGAGGGGGAGAGTGGGAGAGGGGGAGAGGGGGAGAATTGGAAAAATCTTCCTTCTTCCTTCTTCCTTCTTCCTTCTTCCTTCTTCCTTCTTCCTTCTTCCTTCTTCCTTCTTCCTTCTTCCCTTCTTCCTTCTTCCCTCTTCCCTCTTCCCTCTTCCTTCTTCCCTCTTCCCTCTTCCTTCTTCCTTCATCTTTAATCTTCGTGTTCTTCAAAAGGATCTCTCAATTCCTTAGCAGGAGGGCCGAAAGCCGTGTAGATCGAGAAACCGGTGATTGCCACCAGACACATACCGAGAGAAATGCCGAGAACTGCTGCTGGTTCCATATTGAGGAGCGATTATGAGTTATCCCCTCTATAATATTACAAAAAATAACAATTCGTCTAAAAGTCTAGTAATTTGAGGCGCGGTACGGTATGGCAGCCTCTGAGTGGGACAGGGAGAGGGGGAGAGTGTCCGAGTGGGGGATCTGAGAAATTGCGATCGCAATTAGCGGTGGAAATATGTCAAACTTTTCTGTAGAGATTCATTGCAGGTGACTTATGGCACAACGGACTTGGTTGGGAGACAGACTCAAACCCCTTAACTCAGAATACGGCAAGGTAGCCCCCGGTTGGGGAACCACCCTATTGATGAGCGTTTTCATTGGACTGTTTTTCGTGTTCTTGTTGATTATTTTGCAAATCTACAACTCTTCTCTGATTCTAGAGAATGTGGACGTTGATTGGTCGAGTCTCGGCCGCTAAACTTTGAGCAGCGAAATTTAAGACTAACAGTAAAAGCTGAGGGTAGAGGAGAAAGGGTAAAAGCTAAGTTTTCCCATTTCCCCTTACCCTTTCCCGTTAGTGCGTCGGAATTAAATTCTAACTAATTAAACAAATTGCAGGAGAAACAAAATGAATATTTTTGGCATTGGCTTGCCGGAAATGGCAGTAATTTTCACTATCGCCCTGTTGGTATTCGGCCCGAAAAAGTTACCAGAAATTGGTCGGAGTTTCGGCAAAGCGCTGCGGGGTTTTCAGGATGCTTCGCGGGATTTTGAGTCGGAGTTTACGCGGGAAGCCAAGCAGTTGGAAGAAGCAGTAGCAACCAAAAAGCCGGCACCAGAAAAACTCGCGGCTGCTAAGGAAGATACCGCAGATACTTAAATGAACAACACTCAGAAGTCGGAAACTCCAGCGGAGTTGGTGATTCCCCAGCTAATTGTAGGTTTGGGGAATCCAGAACCAAAGTACGATCGCACGCGACACAATATCGGCTTTAATGCAGTGGATGCTTTGGCTCAAGCTTGGCAGATTTCGCTGTCAGAAAATCGCAAATTTCAAGGCATATTCGGCGAGGGAAATCGGCCGCGCGGACAGAAAATCCGGTTGCTCAAACCCCTGACGTACATGAATCTGTCAGGCCAATCGATTCGGGCGGCGGCGGATTGGTACAAAATACCTCCCGAATCGGTGTTAGTAGTATACGACGATATGGATTTGCCGATCGGGAAAATGAGAATGCGCCTAGCTGGTTCAGCGGGCGGGCACAACGGTATGAAATCCACAATATCTCATTTGGGGACAGACAAATTTCCCCGGTTGCGGATTGGCATTGGCAAACCTCAAAGCGATCCTGCTAAAAATGATAAAGATACGATTTCCTTCGTGTTAGGAAAATTTTCTTCAGAGGAAAGTCAGTTAGTAGAGAAGATGCTGAAATTGGTTGTAGAGGCGATCGAGCTAAGTCTACAGCAAGGAGTAGAAAAAAGCATGAGCCTCTACAACAATCGTACCATTATAGAAACAAACGTGGAAACAAAAAGGTGAGTTCGAGACGTTTGCCTGAAACTACAGCCCATGTCCGAGTTACGGGTCAATCTTGGCTAAAAGGCACGATTGAAGGTGAAGTGACTGCCGGCAGTTTTGAGTGGCACTTTCAATGGCGTTTTCGGGAAGAAAAAACACTAATTCTTGAACCCTCTCAGGGTAGGGCATTGATTCAGGAACCGCTGCACCGTTTTCTGGAGAAATGGGATTATCAGCTTGAACCAGGGGGCGATTATTCGTTTACGGTTCGGGCTGAGTTTTAATAGTCAGAAACCGGGTTTTTTACGAAAGACAGCAGTGCAACACCCTAAAACTATCAAAAACTCGGTTTCTTTGGCCTTGAAACGCATTGAGTCAGAAACCTGCTTTTTCTAATATTTTAGGTATGTTGTTGCGCTTCAGCGCTCTTTATATTATGAAAGAGCGCTGAAGCGCAACAACATACCTTGATTTAATATGATAATTGCGTCCTGGACTGTGCCTAAAAAACCAGGTTTCGGGCCCCTGATGAAATGCGGAATAGTCAATTTGTTTGTGTTGATTCCAGCAATTCTTGAATTAAAGCAGGCGCAGTTGCTTCTCGGTAAGCACCGCAATAATACATCGTCAAAACTGCTTTGTAAGCCCAGTGATTGCGCGGCACATCGGTAAAAGGATTTGGCAGAGTTTCCGCGCGATTCTGCACGCAAGCATTGAGGATTTGTTCGCCGGTTGGCTGGACTTGAACTAAAGAGTTATTTTGCTTTGTTTGTGCAGGATTTTGTGCTTGTGCGAGAGATGAACAACTGGCACTAACTAGCAGTATAATTGTGGAAACGATTCTGAGTTTAAGCATCTCATTACTTTTTGTGCGACAATATATCCTAACTTCCACTGCATTTCCTGAAAACTATGCTAGGTCGTACCCTCCGCAATCATTATCAAATTATCAAATTCTTGGGACAAGGCGCTTTTGGCGACACTTACCTAGCCAAAGATTTAGACTTGCCCGGACATCCTCAGTGCGTTGTCAAACATTTTAAACCAAAAGACTCCAATCCCGACATTCTACCAATTGCCAAACGCTTGTTCGACAGTGAAGCCGAAACCCTGTACAAGCTGGGTAAGCTGCACGACCAAATCCCGAGGCTTTGGGCCCACTTTGAGGAACATGGAGAATTTTATTTGGTGCAAGATTTTATCGCAGGACAAGACCTGACGAAAGAACTGACTCCGGGTAAAAAATTCAGCGAATCTTATACTATTACATTATTGTGCGATATTTTAGAAGTTTTAGCTGTCGTTCACCAGCAAAATGTAATTCATCGCGATATTAAACCTGCTAATATCATGCGCCGCCACGATGGTAAAATTGTCCTGATTGACTTTGGTGCTGTTAAGCAAGTTAGCACAATAGTTGTTAATGTTGATGGGCAAAGTAGCTCAACTATTGCAATTGGTTCTTCTGGTTATATGCCAAGCGAACAAGCTAACCGGAGACCTAAACTTGCCAGTGATATTCATGCAGTAGGGATGATTGGGATTCAAGCATTGACCGGCCAACCTCCTTTTAAATTACCAGAAGATCTGAATACAGGAGAGATTATTTGGCGCGAGCGAGCTAGTGTTAGCAATTATTTAGCTAATATTTTAGATAAAATGGTGCGCGACCATTTCAGTCAGCGCTATCAAAATGCAGGGGAAGCATTACAAGCAATTTTATCTTTGTCGCAGCCTGCACCGTTACCAGCTTTATTCCCACCTGATGCTGCTACTTTAATTTCAACTAATCCGACAAGAATAGATCTTTTAAAAGCTTCGCGTGCGGATTGTGTGGGGGCAGAATTGGCAGCGCCACCAGAAAAAATACCGAAAAAAGTATCATCAACTCCCCTAAAAACAGTTGAATTTGAAACTGTGACAGTGAATTCAAGGGGGCGAATTGTCAAGCGCACTCAATGTCAAGTACAGGTATTTTCCGAAACGCTCGCCCCTGCTATTATTTTAGAAATGGTGGCAATTCCTGAGGGTAGTTTTGTCATGGGTTCCCCAAATTTGGAAGCAGGAAGAAGTAACGATGAAGAGCCGCAGCGTACTGTTAATATCGCCCCTTTTTTTATGGGCAGATATCAGGTGACTCAGCTTCAATGGCGTGCTGTGGCAAATTTACCGAAAGTCAAAATTGACCTCAAGGTTTATCCTTCTTATTTTAAAGGCGCTAATTTGCCTGTCGAGCAAGTATCTTGGCATGATGCTACAGAGTTTTGTGCGAGGTTATCTCAACTTACTGGACGCAATTACAAATTGCCTAGTGAGGCCCAATGGGAATATGCTTGTCGTGCGGGAACGACGACACCTTTTTATTTTGGAGATACTATTACCCCGGATTTAGTTAATTATAATGGGAATTCTCCTTACGCTCGCGCACCCAAAGGAATCTACCGTCAAAAAACAACTGCTGTGGGTAGTTTTCCACCTAATAGTTTTGGACTGTACGATATGCACGGGAATGTCTGGGAATGGTGTCAAGATATTTGGCATAATAATTATGAAGGTGCGCCGACTGATGGTAGTGCTTGGGAAAGTGGTGGACAGGGTAAAAAGTGGCTGTTGCGCGGGGGTTTTTGGAGTGGCATTTCGGGCGAGTGCCGTTCTGCTTTTCGCGGCGTCTATACGCCAGATTTCCACGGCAATTTCGACGGTTTTCGGGTTGCGTGTGCTGCAACTTGAAATTCTTAGCCCTTTACTCTTTTGCTTTTTTGCTTTTTTCCCGCCACCATCGCAATCAATTGTTTTCTAAGAACTTCCAACAGAGCAATTACTTGATCCCTAGTTACAGTGGGAAATCCATCTAAAAAATCATCAATTGATTCTCCAGCTTCTAAATAGTCAAAAAGTGTTTGGACAGGAACCCTAGTGCCAATAAAAACAGGTGTTCCGCCCATGATTTCACCAGAGATGCTAATTATCTGAAAATTCTGAGACATAAGCCTAAGTAGTTGTAGGGTGTGTCGCCATAAAAAATTCCTAACTTAATCCCAACAATCTGATAGCGACGCACCCGATCGATATATTACACACCTTTGGACTGTTCCGACATCTGTCGCATTCCCACAGCCAACACGCTCAAAAACAATAGCCCGATCGCACCAGCCAACGGATTGCCGTTAATTCCAGTCACCCAATCCGGGACAGAACCAGAATATCGCACTAACTCTCCGACGTTAATTATATAGTATCCCCAGACTAAACCTGCATGAAGCCCGATCGACAAACCCAATCGATTTTGACGGCTTTGCTTTGCCAAAACCAGTATCAAACCCAGCAACAACAGCCCCGGAAACTGAGGCCAAGTCCGCAGCATTCCCTCCACGGATTTGATAAAATGAGATAGGGCAAACACCAGACTGTTCGCCCGCACAGACATCGGATAACTGTAATCCCGCTGCAACTCGTCGAACAACCAACCCCGGAATACCAACTCCTCCGCAAAACCCACTCCCAGGGCGCTTAATAGCCCTTCTGCGATGATTCTCGGCAAATTATGAGAATTTTGCCATGCGACAAAGCCAAACAGTCCTTGCACCAAAAATAGGGTGAAAGTAATCGAAATGCCGATCGCCAATCCCGTCAAAAGCTCAAAACCGTTTTGTCGCGTATTCACTAAACCGTAACTTTTGAGCAATTGCGTTTGTCTGTAAACCTGTTTTCCCCAGCGCGGAAGTAGCAACAAAAATTCGGTAAACAACAATCCCATTGTCAGAATAGTTGCGAGGTTGCTATCTTTAACTAAGAGATAAATTGGTGCGGCTAGGGGTAGCCAGATTGTTGCCAAGATTAATAGGAAAATTATTACACGTAAGAGAAATGGATAACTTGAAATTTTTATCGGGTTAATCATTGGTTGTAAATTCAATGGATTTTACATGAGATTTGTAGCGACACAGTATTGCTCATTGGTGTCAAGTTAAGGTCAAACTTATTCAGAGACTTCTGTTTGCCGCCGAGGCCAGATCCCCCCTTAGCTTGCCCCCTACTCCCCCTTAAGAAGGGGGGAACCGGAAACACTCAAAGTCCCCCTTCTTAAGGGGGATTTAGGGGGATCGAGACTCGGCTATAAACGAGAGATATAAAGGTAGTCAGGTTTAATTTGACTATTGCGAGCATTATCCCGTCCAGAATGTACAAAGCCCACAGAAAAAGCTAGAATAGCATCATATCGGTAGAAACTTTAAGCAAAGCTATAACATCAGGTAACAATGACTGAAGTATCGGATTTTTCAAATGTCGATCGCGAATTAGACGACACAATATTAAGCTTCGCAGACATTCAAGCAGAACTCAACCTCCGCCGCGCCAAAGATGCTCTGCGAGATATAGTAGAAAATCTCGATTTGACAGCACAAGAGCGAACTGGACTGGAGCCGGAAATTGGCGGCTTGGAAACCATGCTCGACAAGCTAGAGCGCGCTTGCGTCCAAATCGCTGTGTTTGGGATGGTAGGAAGGGGGAAATCTTCGGTTTTGAACGCGCTTTTGGGTCAAAATGTGTTTGAAACGGGCCCGACTCACGGGGTGACTCGCACCACAACTATTGGCCAGTGGGATGTCGGAGATGGTATTGATGATGATGATGATTTACCCGATGGCTTACGCCCCGCTACGCTACGACTTTCGCCGGTTATTTACCGTTTGTCGCAAGTAGAATTAATCGATACTCCGGGAATTGATGAAGTTGACGGCGAAACTCGCGAACTTTTAGCCCGCCGCGTCGCGCAACAAGCCGATTTGATTTTGTTTGTAGTTGCTGGCGATATTACGAAGGTGGAATATGCAGCTCTTTCGCAGTTGCGGGAAGCCGGAAAACCGATGTTATTAGTGTTTAATAAAATTGACCAGTATCCTGATGCAGATAGGCTGGCAATTTATCATAAAATCCGGGACGATCGCGTGAGAGAATTGCTATCTCCGGATGAAATTGTGATGGCGGCGGCTTCTCCTTTGACAGCGCAAGCGGTGCGCCGTCCCGATGGAAGTATGGGAGTAAAAATGACTCGGAGTTTGCCGCAAGTTGAGGATTTAAAATTAAAAATTTTGGAGATTTTAGACAGGGAAGGTAAATCTTTGGTAGCGCTGAATACGATGCTCTGTGCGGGAGATATTAACGAGCAGTTGGTGCTGCGAAAAATGGAAATTAGAGAGGATGCTGCTAACCGGATTATCTGGAATGGGGTAATGACTAAAGCTGTGGCGATCGCCCTGAATCCTCTTACTGTCATCGATCTGCTCAGCGGTGCGGTAATTGATGTGGTCATGATATTAACTCTATCTAAAGTTTACGGCATTGCGATGACAGAAGCGGGCGCGGTGGAATTGCTGCAAAAGATTGCGATTAGTATGGGGGGAATTACTGCGGGAGAATTGCTGGCGAATTTTGGTTTAAGTTCTTTGAAAGGATTGTTGGGTTTGGCGACGCCGGCGACGGGGGGTTTGGCTTTGGGGCCTTATGTTTCTGTGGCGGTGACTCAAGCTGCAATTGCTGGGGTTTCTTGCTACGGAATCGGCCAAGTTACTAAGGCTTATTTGGCTAATGGTGCTTCTTGGGGAGATGAGGGGCCGAAGGCTGTGGTGAGCAAGATTTTGGCTTCTTTGGATGAGGATTCTATTTTAAATCGCATCAAGGATGAATTGCGGGCTAAGTTGAATTTGGGAAGTGTGGAAAAACAGCAATCTCATTGATTGTTTTGGGAGAAACATCAAATTTGGTTCGTAGTGAGGACTTTAGTCCGCATCCAAATTTGGTTCGTAGTGAGGACTTTAGTCCGCATCCAAATTTGGTTCGTAGTGAGGACTTTAGTCCGCATCCAAATTTGGTTCGTAGTGAGGACTTTAGTCCGCATCCAAATTTGGTTCGTAGTGAGGACTTTAGTCCGCATCCATCACAAGACTAAATTTATCGCAAAGTTTGGTTGATAGTGAGGATTTTAATTATCAGGAAGAAGGACTGAAGTCCTCACTACGAACCTTGACTTTAGTCATCAGGAAGAAGGACTGAAGTCCTCACTACGAACCTTGACTTTAGTCATCAGGAAGAAGGACTGAAGTCCTCACTACGAACCTTAACTTTAGTCATCAGGAAGAAGGACTGAAGTCCTCACTACGAACCTTAACTTTAGTCATCAGGAAGAAGGACTGAAGTCCTCACTACGAACCTTAACTTTAGTCATCAGGAAGAAGGACTGAAGTCCTCACTACGAACCTTGACTTTGGTCATCAGGAATAAGGACTGAAGTCCTCACTACGAACCTTTATTGGTGAGTATTTTAGTCATCAGGAAGAAGGACTGAAGTCCTCACTACGAACCTTTGGGTAAACTTTATTTGGAATGTAGATATCGATGTTATTAACCATTTCGACAACTCGCGTCCCTGCTACGGATTTAGGCTATTTGCTGCACAAACATCCCGATCGCCTTCAATGCTTCCCGATGACTTTCGGACAAGCTAGCGTGTTTTATCCAGAAGCAAATGCAGACAAGTGCACGGCGGCTTTGCTGTTAGATGTCGATCCGGTGGGTTTGGTGCGCGGTAAGGCAAAATCGGACGATCGCCCTTTGGAACAATACGTCAACGATCGCCCCTACGCAGCCTCATCCTTTCTGTCTGTCGCCCTCGCCCAGGTCTTCCGTACAGCCCTATCCGGGCGCTGCAAAGACCGCCCAGAACTCGCAGAAACGGCTATTCCGCTGACAGTTAAACTGTCGGTTTTACCCTGTCGTGGAGGCGAGAAGTTCCTCCGCCAAATGTTTGAACCCCTGGGCTATCAAGTCGCAGCAAAACCGCTGATTCTTGACGAACAATTTCCCGAGTGGGGAGCGAGTCCTTACTTTGCTGTGGAACTGCAAAATACAGTTCGGTTGGCGGATTTTTTGAGCCATCTTTATGTACTAATTCCTGTCTTAGATGACGACAAACATTACTGGGTGGGCGATGATGAAATCGAGAAGTTATTGCGGCACGGCGAAGGTTGGTTGAACTCCCATCCCGCCCGCGAACAAATTGCCGATCGCTATCTAAAACGCCAACGCCGCTTGACGCGCCTTGCTGTGGCACAATTAGTAGAGGAAGATAATCTCGATCCGGAGAAACTCGAAGTTTCTCACCAGCAAGAAGAGGAAGTTTTAGAAGGGCGAATTAGCCTCAACGAACAGCGTTTAGAAGCTGTGATGACTGTTTTAAAAGCCAGCGGTGCTCAGCGAGTGGTAGATTTGGGCTGCGGTGAGGGAAAACTGCTGCGATTGCTTTTAGCCGAAAGTGCGATCGCCCAAATTACTGGAGTCGATGTGTCTTTTCGGGCGTTGGAAATCGCCAAAAAACGATTGCAGGTCGATCGCCTTTCTCCCGCACAGCAATCTCGCTTACAATTGATCCAAAGTTCCCTGATTTATCGGGACAGCCGCTTGACGGATTTTGACGCAGCAACGGCGATCGAAGTTATGGAACACTTGGATTTAGAACGGTTGGCTGCTTTTGAACGGGTGTTATTTGAGTTTGTGCGGCCGAAATTTGCGATCGTCACAACTCCCAACGTTGAGTACAATGTTCGGTTTGAAAACTTGCCGGCGGGTAAATTTCGCCACCGCGATCACCGTTTTGAGTGGACTAGAAATCAGTTTCAGACTTGGGCGAATGCGGTTGCAGAAAAATTTGCCTTTGCGGTAGAGTTTCGATCTGTGGGAATCGAAGATTTAGAAGTAGGTTCGCCTACGCAAATGGCAATATTTACCCAAGGCAAATAATACAGACAGTCTGTTTGTGCTTACAATATAAATATATAGGGGATCGAACTCCGGATGAGGTATGTTGTTGGGCTTCAGCCCTCTGAGTTTAAGTTGAGGTATGTTGTTGGGCTTCAGCCCTCTGAGTTTAAGTAATTATATAAGCTATCAGTTATACCTCATATTTTTGATAAAGGTTATAGTTGAACTTGGAAAAATGCAGGCTTTAGTAATGAGTAAATCTATTCAAACACAAATCATGAAAATTGAGAATCATCAAGAAATTCGCATTCCCAGATCGTTGTTAGAGCAAATTGGTATTAGCGAAGCAGTAGAAATCGAAGTTCAGGGCGATCGGAGCGTCATTCGTGCAGCTATAAAACCGCGTGCCGGGTGGGAGGAAGCGTTCGCAAAAATGGCAGAGCAAAATGATGATGTCCTGCTTGATGATGTCACCGCTACGGAATGGGATGAGCTTGAGTGGCAATGGTAATCAAGCGTTTTGATGTTTTTTTAGTTAACCTTGACGAGCATGATAACGAGTAATATCAATTCCGCTCTTAATTAGAATTATTGAGGGAGCATCTCAGTTGTGTAAAAAGCATTTTTTTTATTTTAGTGCGAGCTTAAGAGCTCGCGTATTGTACAATACGCGAGCTCCCGACAGCACTGTAAATGCAAAACTGAGATGCTCCATTATTTATCTCTCTTCTCTCTCTCTGTGTTCTCTGCGCTCTCTGTGGTTAAATCATCTCCATCCAACCGGAAACGAGATATAGCGGTTCTCAAAAAAGTGAGGTATGACTGACAGCTTATATCACCACTAAACTCAGAGGGCTAAAGCCCAACAACATACCTGAGCTTTCTGATAACCGCTATAAATCATAATTATTAAACCATGAAAATTACAATTCCCGAACTATCTTTAGTCCTGCTCATCGGTGCATCGGGTTCCGGCAAATCCACCTTTGCGCGCCAGCATTTCCAACCGACAGAAATCATTTCATCGGATTACTGCCGCGGCCTGGTTTCCGACGACGAAAACAATCAAGCAGCCACCGCTGATGCTTTTGAAGTGCTGCATTTAATTGCTGCTAAACGTCTGGCTGCGGGTAAATTAACTGTGATTGATGCTACGAACGTGCAGCCAGAAAGTCGCAAACCGCTGTTAGAATTAGCCCGAAAATATCATTGCTTTTTAGTAGCAATTGTGCTGGATTTGCCGGAGAAATTGTGTGCCGATCGCAACCAGCAGCGTCCCAACCGCAATTTTGGGAATCACGTAATCCGCCGCCACGTTCAAAATTTAAGACGATCCCTCCGAAATCTCGATCGCGAAGGCTTCCGCTACGTTCACATCCTCCGTTCCCCAGAAGACATCGCAGCAGCCCAAATCGAAAGACAACCGTTGTGGAACAACCGCAAACACGACAGAGGCCCCTTTGACATCATCGGCGACGTTCACGGATGCTGCGGCGAATTGTCACAATTGCTGCAACAGTTGGGCTATCAAATTGTCGAACCATCCAGCGCATCTGGCTTTTGGGATTATCCCACCTACGCCCATCCAGAAGGCCGTAAAGCGGTGTTTTTGGGCGATTTGGTCGATCGAGGCCCGCGCATTCTCGACACCCTCAAACTCGTCCGCAACATGGTAGCAGCATCAACCGCTTTGTGCGTCCCCGGAAATCACGACATCAAATTATTGCGAAAACTCAGCGGCAAAAATGTCAAAATCAACCACGGACTCGAACAAACCTTAGCAGAAATTGCAGCTTTACCGGATGAATTGCGCGAACCAGCAGTTAGCGAAATTAGCCAATTTCTAGATAGTTTAATCGGTCATTACGTCCTCGACGGTGGCAAATTAGTCGTCGCCCACGCCGGAATGAAAGCAGAACTTCAGGGACGCGCATCCGCCCGCGTTCGAGATTTCGCATTGTACGGAGAAACCACAGGCGAAATCGATGAATTCGGCTTACCAGTCCGCTACAATTGGGCCGCCGAATATCGAGGTCAAGCTGCTGTTGTTTACGGACACACCCCGATTCCCGAAACAGAATGGTTGAACAATACTGTTGATATTGACACAGGCTGCGTTTTCGGTGGCAAGCTAACAGCTTTGCGGTATCCTGAAAGAGAATTTGTCAGCGTTCCTGCTGCGATGATTTACTGCGAACCAGCCAAACCGATCGCCTTTCCACCCATTGCAACTCCGCTTAACAGTTTTCCCGCCACAAATCTCACCGCCCAACAGCAGTTTGATGACGTGCTGGATATTTCCGACGTGCTCGGAAAGCGCACGATCTCAACAAGGCTGCAACGCAACATAGTAATTCGAGAAGAAAATGCGATCGCAGCCCTGGAAGTAATGAGCAGATTTGCCGCCAATCCCAAATGGCTGATTTACTTACCGCCCACCATGTCTCCCGCTGCTACCTCAAAAGAACCCGGACTTTTAGAACATCCAGCCGAAGCCTTTAACTACTACCAACAGCAAGGCATATCAACAGTTGTCTGTGAAGAAAAGCACATGGGTTCCCGTGCAGTTGTGATTGTTTGCCGTGATGAATCGGCAGCCAAACGGCGCTTTGGGATTTTCAACAACAGCATTGGCATTTGCTACACTCGTACAGGTCGCCATTTCTTCGATAATTCTACCTTAGAAACAGAGTTTTTAACGCGGGTAAATAGCGCTCTTTCTGCTAGCAAATTTTGGGATAAGTTTAAAACAGATTGGGTGTGTTTGGACTGCGAATTAATGCCTTGGTCTGCCAAAGCTCAAGGTTTATTGCAAGAACAATATGCTGCCGTGGGAACCGCATCCCGTCACGGGTTTGCAGAGGCAATCCAGCAGCTAGAACAGGCGAAACAGCGGGGAGTTGAAGTTGATTCTGTGTTGGCTGGCTACCGGGAACGAGCCGATTTAGCCGATCGCTATGTCAGTGCCTACCAACGCTACTGCTGGCCCGTGAAATCCATCTCCGACCTCAAATTAGCGCCTTTCCACATCTTGGCAACCGAGGGAAACGTTCACACCGATCAGAATCACTGCTGGCACATGGAACAGATAGCAGAAATCTGTAATTTTGACCTAGAATTGCTGTTAGCTACTGAATACAAAGTAGTTAGAATTGCCGATCTTGACAGTCAATTGGCAGGGATTCAATGGTGGGAAAAAATGACTGATGCCGGGGGCGAAGGGATGGTGGTGAAACCGATGGAATTTATTGTTAATAATAGCAAAGGATTGGTACAGCCTGCGATCAAATGTCGGGGAAAAGAGTATTTGCGAATTATTTACGGTTTGGAATATTCTTTGCCGGAACATTTGGAAAAATTGCGATCGCGCGGGCTTTCCGGGAAGCGTTCTTTAGCTTTGCGAGAGTTTGCTTTGGGTGTAGAATCGTTGGATAGATTTGTTGCGGGTGCTCCGTTGAGGCAAGTTCACGAGTGCGTTTTCGGAGTATTAGCAATGGAGAGCGAACCTGTAGATCCGAGATTGTAATTTGGTTCGTAGTGAGGACTTCAGTCCTCTGAATATGCGGACTGAAGTCCGCACTACAAACACTGTAATTTGGTTTGTAGTGAGGACTTCAGTCCTCTGAATATGCGGACTGAAGTCCGCACTACAAACACTGTA
>NZ_JAHRFA010000112.1:0-19002 GCF_020883045.1 Microcoleus sp. CAWBG58
CTCAGAAAGAGTAAGATGGGTGTAGCTCATGGGGGTGTCCTTTTGTTGTGGTAAACATTAGACTATCCCTGTGAGTCCCCCTTGGTCAAACTCCTGGGTGTTGCACTTCAGATTTGAACTGGCGTTGCTTTCTCATATATTTGCCAACAAAAATACTGTGCCGAAAAAACAAAAATTTCCTTATTTAGTTGGTTCCCGATGGACTTCTCACCAAAAAACTTGGGGGTGGCGGCACTTTCAAGTAGTCAACCGCAAAAACGAAGGTCAATGGGTTTTTGCCGAAATGGTGGCCGCTTGCGATCCAAATGTCCGTTTCTGGCTGAATGCCAAACAGCTCAAAGATCGATCGCTCTGGCAAGCTGGATGGCAGTCTACACAAGAATTAGAAGAATTAGAAGCGGCAGAGTAAAAGATAGCGCTTTGGGGGTAGAGTGAGGTAGAGATTAGTCATGGGCGATCGCAACAGGGTAAAGTAATGAAAAAAAAAGTTGTGTTCTTGGTGTGTTTGCTAATTAGTGCTGGATTGGGCGGTGCAGTTGGCGAAGAGTCGATCGCAATTCCAATTCTCTCTCCTCCCAATACTCTATCTGCCGATATTCCAACTCCCGCAGCCCAATTGTCCAACCTAGTCCTGACTTTAGAAGACTTACCTGCAGGTTTTGTAAATATGCCACCTGCGACCATGCAAAAACTGGTCAGCGGTCTCCAGATATTGAAACCAGCAAGCGTTTTTGCTTATAACAAAAACGACGACCAGCATTTTCAAATAATCCTAGGATTTACACAAAAACTGACCAACCAGATCGAGCGAAATTTGACGCAGATATGCGTGAAGATGTTTTTGCCAAAGAGTTCTCCAAAGGTTTAAACAGTAGTGGTAAGAATGAATATCAATTTACTAATCTTACTACTTTAACTTTAGAAGAAAAGATTGGGGAGGTATCGCGTGGGTGGACAAATCAAGGAAAAATACAAGGTGTGACGATGAATCTCGAAATCGCGGTATTTCGATGGGGAAAAATAGGAAGTTATCTGATGATTCTGTATGTTGATGGCAAGAAACCAGCTATAACAATGAGTTCAGTCGCACGCCAACTTGACAAGCGGATCGTGGAAATGACCCCTGACTTAACTCAACCGCAATAAGCGGGTAAGTAGGTGAGCGCTAAAAAACACAACTAGATTAAGAAATGTAAATCGCTAAAAGGCTTATATTTAAAGCGTTTCTGCTGCTTTACATAAGTTTACGTAGTTTGGTTTGATTGTGCCTACCTACTTAATGCCAGCGGTAAAAAAAAATTAGCCTGATAATTGAGGGTGAGACTAAGATTGGTTTCTCTAACAAGATTCTTCGTTAAGAATAGCATAAAAATTAGGTTTTTATGCTATTTTTAACGATGAGTGTTACCAGAAAATTTAGTCAATCGCACTTGTTGCTGGATCCAGAGATGATATCATGTCTGTTGAATTGCCCGCCATCAAATTTTGTCGTTTGGTTGGGGCAGGTTGATAGATATTGTGGATGTGAATCAGAGATTGTTACTAAACCGCCACAAGTATTATGGTTAATTGACCGGGCAAAATCTGGTCTACAAGCAAGAGATCGATCGCAATAATTGATACAAAAATACCTATGACTGCCGCTGTTTCCCTGCAAAATGCCTGCAAAATCTACAACAAAATTCCTGTTGTCAATAACCTTTCATTCACGATTGAAGCCGGAGAAATGTTCGGTCTTTTGGGCCCCAACGGTGCCGGAAAATCGACTACAATTCGGATGCTGACTACGCTGACTAAACCCACCAGCGGTCAAATTGAGGTAGCTGGATATGACGTGATGCGTCAAAGCTTGCAAGTTAAACAGTCCATCGGCGTTGTGCTGCAACAAACAAGCGTTGATAATGAGCTTTCTGTCTGGGAAAATATGGAGTTTCACGGGCGGATGCACCACATCCCCAACCCGAAACGGCAACAGTTGATTAAACAGTGGTTGGGATATGTAGAATTAGCAGAAAGACGGGATGATTTAGTCAAAACTTTGTCGGGTGGAATGAAGCGGAGGTTGCAAATTGCCCGATCGCTTTTGCATGAACCGGAAATCTTATTTTTGGACGAACCGACTGTAGGGTTAGACCCGCAAACGCGACGCAGGTTGTGGGAAATTATTCTAGATTTGAACAAGCAGGGGATGACTATGCTGTTGACGACGCATTATATGGATGAGGTAGAGTATTTGTGCGATCGCATCGGGATTATGGACGGCGGCAAGTTGATTCAATTGGGAACGCTAGCACAACTGCGGGAAGAACACGGTCAAGGGTTGGTGATGAAGCAAATAGGCGATCGCTGGGAATACAAGTTTTTCCCGACTTTGGAAGAAGCGAATTTTTATCTGGATGCGAAAGACGATAAGACTGGTATGATGGTTCGTCCTTCTAATTTAGAGGATATATTTGTAGAACTGACGGGCAGACAGTTAGATTGATGAATGTCTAATTGCTTTTTTCCGGTTCTCCTAGATAGCTCGATCCTTCTGAATTTAACGTCTCTATTGCTAAATTAGCAGAAAGAATTGGTTAAAAACCGCAAATCCGGGAGAAATTAAAATCAGACTATTCATTACTCCAATACTCGGACTTAAGGGAGAGGGCGGGCCCGCACCATCCACCGCCCCTACAAACTGTCAACTGTCAACTGTCAACTGTTAAAAAATTTCCCAATGACTCGTTTAGCCACAACAATAGAAGCCATACTTTACCTAAAAGGTCAGCCGGTGTCGCTCGTAGAGATTGCCGAGATTGCTAAGTGCGATCGATCGGAAGCCGAAGATGCGATTATCGAGCTCATGTCTGACTCATCCCATCGGGAGAGTGCCTTAGAAGTCGTCGAAACCCCGACGGGATACAGCCTGCAACTCAGAGATGAGTTTGCTAATTTAATGCAAACTTTAATACCCCCAGAATTAGGTGTTGGGGCTTTGCGAACGCTGGCGGCGATCGCCCTCAAAGGTGGCATCGCGCAGCCAGATTTAGTGAATTTGCGGGGTTCGGGGGCTTACCAACAAGTGCAGGAACTGGTAGAAATGGGTTTCGTGCGGAAACGAAAGCCAACGGATGGGCGATCGTACTGGCTACAAGTTACCGAAAAATTTCACCGGTATTTTCAAGTAGACCAATTGCCCAAACAATTACAACTTGACTTTCAGGCAAATTTGTACCCAAGCAATGATGAGTAATTTCAAGTAGAATGTAGCAAGCCAGAAATTAAGAATCGCCAAATGGTTTTTCACCCTGACTTTGACCAAAACAATGCCCAACAAACCGCAGTCAATCCACTTCTGAAGTACCTCCAACACCAATCCCCGGAGGTTCTAGCCCGCATCGCCAAGTCCGCCAGCCCAGAAATCAGAGAAATTATCTCTCATAACGTTCAAGGACTTGTCGGCGTACTGCCTTCAGACAATTTTAATGTCGAAATTACCACAGACCGCGAAAACTTAGCAGGTTTGCTAGCTTCAGCGATGATGACAGGCTATTTTCTCAGACAAATGGAGCAGAGGATGTACCTAGAAGAAAATTTAGCAAGCACGAGTTCGATTAAACCAAATCCTACCAAAGAAAAGTAAAAAGAGCGACGGGTTTGGCCAGCCAGAAAGATGAAAATTGTTGAGCAAATAAACATTCCTGGACAAACAGCGAATTAAGAAACCGGGTTTTTAATCTTATGTACCTGGCGATACAGGGAGGATTTTGGTGGCAAAACCCGGTTTTTGCGTCCAGGACTATCCAGCATCAAATTTATTTTTCAACTCCACCGCTTGAACTTAACCACCCGTGGGACTCCCCGATACGGGAAAAGCACCCGGACGTACTTTAATTTTCTGAACTTGACCGAAACGGTTAATTTCCAATTCGAGTTCTTTGCCCACAGCAGTGTTTTCCACCCGTTCTTGTACGTCCCCGGGAGTCTTGACTTCAATTCCGTCAATTTTTTGAATGACATCTCCAGCACGCAAGTCGGCTTGTCTGGCAGGGGAATTTTCCACGACTCTCGTCACAGCTACGCCTCGATCGATCGTAATTTTATTTTCGAGTTGTTTGTTGACTTCTACCTTGGTGGCGGGAGTCAAGCTGAGCATTTGAATCCCCAAATAAGGATGTTCGGCTTTCCCTTTGGCGAATAACTGATCGGAAACTCGTTTGGCGGTTTCAATCGGAATTGCAAATCCCAAGCCTTGAGCGTCGGCGCGAATGGCGGTATTGATGCCAATTACTTCGCCTTGGTCATTCAATAGCGGGCCGCCGGAATTACCGGGGTTGATGGCGGCGTCGGTTTGGATGAACCTAACTCGTTTGTCGGGGATGCCGACTTGGGAACTGGTTCTACCTGTGGCGCTAATAATGCCCACAGTGACAGTATTGTCGAGCCCTAAAGGATTGCCGATCGCGATCGCCCACTGTCCGGGTACAATATTGTCCGATCGACCCAAAACCACCTGCGGGAGTTCCTTGGCATTAATTTTCACAACAGCAACATCCGTCAGCGGATCGACGCCCTGCACCTTACCCTCAAACTCGCGGCCGTCTTTGAGCGTCACCTTAACAGTATCCGTCCCGGAGACGACGTGAGCATTAGTCACAATGCGGCCGTCAGAAGTAAGAATAAACCCAGAACCGGTACCGCGCCTGACTCGTTCTTCCGGCTTGGGCAAATTGTCCCCAAAAAATCGGCGAAACAAAGGATTGTTGAAAGCTTCGGGGACTTGATTCGTTACCTTAGCCGAAGCATCAATCCGCACGACAGCAGGGCCGATTTTTTCGGCTGCTTCAGCAATAAAATTGGGATTGCTGCGATCGACTGGGCGATTTTCCTGAACGGGAGGAGACACATAAGAGGGGATTTGCTGGCGCACCACGGGCAAAACTGATCCGGTTTCTGGATTGTTTGAGCCTTGTAGATAGCGATTCCCCAACCATCCGATGCCTCCCCCAACAGACAGCAAAGTGACATAAAGGGTCAACTGCTTAAAAGATAAACTCATAAAAGCACTCGGTAAGTGAGAAACTCAGAGACTTCAGTCCTGAGAGAGAAACGACCCGGCGGTTTCAACCGCCTTGAATCCCCTTGCGGGGTAGAGGGGTATGGTTGCCCCTCTGGCGAGGATGGTTGTCCTCAATCTCCCTTTCGGGGTAAAGTTAGCTTCGCCAATGTTATAAAGGCTTGTCAGGCTAGCAGCACTGCCTCAGTGACTTTAAGGCTGTTTAACTACTAGCGACAGAGCAAGGGACTAGCTTCGCATCCCAGGGTGTCGTGACCTAAATAACGTAGCCAGTTAAGGCTTAGGCTGGTCAATATAGCTTGCTAGATTTCTCTTACAAGCTCAGTGGCTTGAGCCCTGAGTTACTGACATTTAAAAACTCCCGCTGAATACCTCATCCCCGCAGACACCTTCGGCATCAAGTATTTTTGTCTTGGCGACGGGAAGGAAGCGGGGCGGGGCGTACCGCTTCCTCAAGAATATAGCTGTTAGCAACCAGGCGCAACACGGGCATCACGGGCAAAAATTGCCTGATTTGCCAAGAGCGACAAAAACTAATAATTCTCATCCTAACTTGGCTTAGCCTGGGATTTATAGTCTAGGGTACGGCTGGAGTTTTCAAATAAGCCTTTTCACTCGGCTCAAAAATTGTCAATTGTCCGAATGAATACTTTTTTCTGCACGCAATGAGTTCTAAACGCCTATTTTTGGTCATTTATGCATTGATTTGCTCGATCGCCCCTGTTGACAAAACGGCGGCAAATCTTCCTCCCGGCGCACCTTTGGAAAACCCGAACCCCGCCCGCGATTGCCTGGGGCCGGCCTTGGATCGATCGCGCCGCCACATCGCTCTCCAGGGCGAAACGTTGACAAACCTCTGCCTAAAGGCAAGAGGATTCTTGCTTCACAGGGATTCCGACGAATTTACTTGCTAGCAAGCATCTTGACCGTATGCCCTACGGCTGCAAGTCCTCTAATTAGAACTAAAGCGAGCTGCTGCAACATCTCTATCGGTTGTGTAACCGCAATTTGAGCAATTATGAGTACGTTCAGAAAGCTCTTTTTTGCCTGTTGCGACACCGCAATTTGGACAAATCTGACTCGTTTTCTTCGCATCCACTTTTTGGAAGTACACCCCACGTTTCCAACAGGTTTGTTCCAAAATCGTGAAAAATTGACCCCATCCAGCGTCTAAGCAGTGCTTGCCCAGCATCCCTCTGGATAGTCCAACTAAATTTAAGTCCTCAACGAATACCATCCCCACATCATTGCAAATTTGATGAGAGATTTTGCGATACCAATCTGAGCGACAATTAGCCACGTATTCGTGCAAAAGAGCAACTTTTTTCTGAGCTTTCCGCCAGTTATTTGAGCCAATGCGCTTTTTACTTACACGTTTTTGCAGCAATTTCAGCTTGCGTTCTGCCTCTATAAAAAACCTTGGCCGCTTGACTAAAAGACTGTTAGAAGTTGCTATGAAATTCGTTAGTCCGACATCGATTCCCAGGGGATTTCCGTGTGGCATTACCTCGGGAATTTTTACGTCCCATGCAACGGTCAGCATTACATACCAGCCGGATGCACGATTTACCACCCGTGCCTGCTTAATAATTCCACCATCGGGAATTGCTCGGGATTGCCAAAATTTTACCCAGCCAATTACAGGCAGTTTCACACTACTATTTTGAATTGGGTTTGAACTTAGTTGTGGAAACACAAAAGACCTCATCGCTCCCCTTTTTTTGAATCGGGGAAATCCGTGATTTTGTTCCCACAATACTTCGGACATTTTTAGATCTAAGGAGAGTATCTCAAACCCTTGATGGCTATAGGGATGAGTATTTTTTCAATGTTTGAGTCTAGCCCGGAGTTTCAAAAAAACATTAAAAATGCCAGGGCTTACGCTGTAACGCTTACAGAGTCGTTAAAAAACTGTCCGAAGTATTGTTCCCACATACTTACAAATGACTTTTCTAGTCTACGCAGCACTTGTTGTAAAGCTTGAGCATTGATACGTTGTAATGCAGGGCTGGTTTTCCTGTATGCAGTTAAGGCTTTACATTGAGTTGAGTAAGTTGGTCTGGGTGTGTCAGCTCTGATGATGAATTCCGAGCGCAGGGAACAAGCGTCAATCCGACATTTTCGCGAATTATACCAATCTTTACGTTCTTGCAGGGCATAATTATAGACCTTGCGACATTGTTCCAACCAATCCTCAAATATTGCTACTTGTGTTTTTGTTGGTTTTAGCTTGAATTCATAAGTCAGATTGAACACTTGCATCACCTCCTTGTTTGATTTTACCGAATTTCTACAAAATGGCAAAAGGATTTATAGAATAAAGTCGTCCTGGAAGGACGAGGCTCTAACCCCCTAATTTTGGTAGATTTTTTGGCTGCGGAGGGTACGCAGGTTTTGGCGGCGGGCGGAGGGACTGTCGCCTTTGCCGGGCCGCAGGGGGATTACGGGAATTTGGTTGTGGTGAACCATCAAGCGGGGAAGCAAACGCGCTACGCTCATTTAAGAGATGTTGTAGTGAAAGTCGGTCAAAAAGTGCGATCGCCAGAAGTTTTGGGAAGCGTGGGGATGACTGGAAAACGGGACATTCCCCAAGCTCATTTACATTTTGAAGTTCGGTACAATTCGGGTTCGGGTTGGGTGGCGGAAGATCCGCTGCTTTATTTGCAAGCGACTGTTAAAAAATAAAATTAAAAAACATAGGCCGTTGAACACACAATTCAACCGCCAATTCTGTTTTTGTCTCACATAATTTACAAACAAAAATGGGTTTAAAGCCTCATCCTTCGAGGGGGAAATAAAACAAAATTATTCACTGTTTCATTCCTCGGACTTATAGGTAGAGGTATATCTAAAACTGTCAACTGTCAACTGTCAACTGTTGAATCCAAGCCCGTGGCGAGATTTGAACTCGCGACTTCCTCCTTACCAAGGAGGTACTCTACCCCTGAGTTACACGGGCATAAAAGATTAAAAATGTTAAATTAAAATGTTTGACTTTTAATTTTTAACTTTTAACTTTTATGTGAATTGTGGTGGGCCGGGCTGGATTTGAACCAGCGTAGGCGTAGCCAGCGGATTTACAGTCCGCCCCCATTAACCGCTCGGGCACCGACCCATTTGTACCCACAGTTAAACATCCTAGCAGATTCTTCTTTTTCTGCAACATGACATTTAAAAGTTTAATCATTCAAGGCTGAACACATAAGTCATATCGCGTCCGGTCGATTACCATAACAAAAACAGTTGGCGCGTGTAAGTCCTCCGCACTACGGCGGGAAAGCGGACTGAAGTCCGCACTACGAACCTTAACAGTTGGCGCGTGTAAGTTCTCCGCACTACGGCCGGAAAGCGGACTGAAGTCCGCACTACGAACCTTACAAGAAACCGGGTTTTTTACCGAATCTGAGGGTTGCAACGACTATTTTGCTAAAAACCCGGTTTCTGGCCACGTGTCCATCTAGGATTCTTATAGCACCGGAAGTCTGGGCTCAGCAGAAATTGTTAATTTAGTAATTCGCCGGTTTCTTGCAGTTTGTGCAGGCGACGGTAAATGCCTTTTTGGTTCAAGAGTTCGTCGTGGCTGCCAACTTCGACGATTTTACCGCCGTCGAGTACGACGATCGCATCGGCTTCGCGAATTGTACTCAGGCGGTGGGCGATAATTATGGTGGTGCGCGTACCCAAGATGTTCTGCATGGCTAGCTGGATCGATCGCTCCGACTCATAATCCAAACTAGAAGTAGCTTCGTCAAAGACTAACACGTCCGGCTCCACTAACAGCGCCCTAGCAATGCCCAACCGCTGCCGCTGACCGCCAGATAACCGCATTCCCCGCTCCCCGACAACGGTATAGTAACCTTGGGGCAACAAGTTCACAAACTCATCAACTCTGGCGATGCGACAAGCTTCTTCAACCTGGGCGAAAGTTGCTTTCGGGTTGCCGTATGTCAAATTATCTAGCAAAGTACCGTTAAACACGTCTACTTCTTGGTGGACAATGGCTAAACGCTTGCGGTAGCCAGTGACATTTAAACTGGAAATATCCTCGCCGTCGATCAGAATGCGCCCGGAGTTAGGCTCAAAATATCGAAACAGCAGTTTCACTAATGTTGATTTCCCCGAACCAGATCGCCCGACTAATGCTACAGTCTGACACGGATGAATCAATAAATTGATATCCTGCAAAACTGGCTTTTCGCGATCGTACCCGAATGTCAGCCCGCAAAACTCAATTTTGCCACTAAATTTATAAGGCGACGCGGATGCAGCATTTTCTGTTAAATTCACCGCATCAACACCGTCTGGTAACTGCATAAACTCATGGAAGCGGATCATTGAAGAATAGCGGCGGGCAAATAATTCGGCGATAATACTAATCGGGCGCAGTTGCGAATAGGCCATACTTGCTAAGGTGTAAACCGTAACAAAATATCCCAGAGATATTTTACCTGCGACTGTTGCTGCTAGACTAAAACCGAGAACTGAAAACAGGCAAAGCTGGACGATTGTTTGTCGGTATGTCCCGAGGATGACGTATCCTTTGTGAATGCGGTGAATTACAACTTTCAACTCGCGATCGAGTCTGGTTGTTTGCTTTTTTAGTTCGTTTGTTTCAGTGGCAAAAGCTTTGACTGTTTTGATATTTGTGATAATTTCTGAGTTGCGACTTTCGGTATCTTCAATGTATTCATCCAGAATTTCTTCGCGCCGAGTCAGCCCTTGGAGGCCTTTGAGGGTAAAACTGAGGATAAATACGAAGGAAATTGAAATTAATAAGCCGATGCGCCATTCAATTAACCAAATAACTGCAAAAATGCCGATTAAGCGGACGACTTCTGGGATGAATTCAGCGGCAATTTCTGGGTATGTCCAAGTCTGGTTGGCGATGCCTTTGGCGATGCGACTGGAAATTCGTCCGGCGTTGTTTTCGTCGTAGAATTCTAAGGGTAAGGTGAGCATTTTGCCGATCGCTCCTTTCATCCAATCCCGCCTTGCTCTCAACGGTACTACCCAATGGAACCAATTTCCCATCCAAAGTTCTATGGGTGCTTTGGCGACTGTTACCAGAAAAATCAAGCCCAGCAAGACGGATAGCGATAAGATCTTGCTGGGTGACTGCTGGGTAAGTGAGGCGATCGCTGCGATCGATTTTTGCGTTATTGTGTCTGTAGGTCGATCGGACAATACATTTAAGAGTTGCCCGATCGCGTAGGGTACAGCTAAATCCGCGATCGCAAACAGGCTGGATGCACCGATGCTCAGAGCTGAGATTTGACTGTAGCGGGTGTAGTATTTAAGGATGTCCCGAAAACTTGCCATAAATTTCTGTTGCGATACAACCCTTGCAAACACTTGAGTCTGATAACTGCGCGCGATGGCGCTTGAATTACAAGTATACTACAAAAGTAGGTCTTCGGGGAAATCGATCGAGAAAATCTGAAGCAGCTCAGCTCGTTTAGGGTGCGATCGCAGATTTGAGATAAATATTATTGGGAAGGGGCAATCGAATGAAGCAGATCGATCGCCAGCGATGATATTTCAAGGGTTGAGACAAAAACAGAAAACCACCGACTAACGCAGATTAACGCAGATAGTCTCAAGAAGAGCGATCGAATTAATGCACTGTCGAACTTAGTTGTGGTGTCGCAGAAGTCCTTGTAATGGTACTTTTGGGCAGTAATTGATTGAGGGCGACACACAAGTATTTTTGGCGTTGCTGCTGCAATGGTATGAACGACTGAATATGAAAAAATGAAACAAGCGAGTCAATCAATATAGCTGAGTTTTCAAGTTATCGATTTTCATACCTTGATTAAGCAACGCCGTATTTTTTCACGGTGTCCCTGCTGGCAGTCACCCCACTCGAAAGGGCAAAAAAATACAGAAGACAGAATTCCCTAAAAATTCTGTCTTCTGTGACTAAAGCTTTCTAATTTTTAGGTTTGAGCAGCGTGTTAGCTGAAGGCGTAGGCTGATTGCAGCGCCCACCAGATTAGGATGCCGATGCCGCCACCAATGACGATCGCTGAAATGGCGATCGCGATCGGGCTGTCAGCTCCCTTGAACTTCATGATTCCGCGATTTAAGTCTGACATGAGCAGTGTTCTCCCACAATTGCAGCTTGATTGTAGCTTTGCCCTCGGCGGATCGCGGTCAAAAGCACTGCAATTACTGATTTTTTTAACAATCTACTTGCTGCAATTTCAGGCGGGGTGAGGCATTCGGGTGCGCCCCAGCGAGTTTATGAAAAAAACTTACAAAAAACACTTGACAAATTCCGAGCAGTGAGGCAATATTATTAATACCGCAGCAAATGCGGGTGTAGCTCAGTGGTAGAGCGTCACCTTGCCAAGGTGAATGTCGCGCGTTCGAATCGCGTCACCCGCTTTTAAAAATCAAGAACACCAGGGAGACTAACCCGGAAAGTATAGCGAGAAGATATCGCATATACCCCTAACGGTTGTTGAAAACACCTAGGTTAATGGTAAAATTGATTAGATAACTGGCAAGTCACAATAGCCGATCGGGCGATAGATCGAAACAGGTAGTTAAAAGCCTCGACTGGGCAGAATTGACCGGGAAGCGAGACTCAAGCTCCTGACTTTAGGTATGGGGAAATTCGATAGCGGTTTCAACCGTCTTGAAGATTTCTTTAGGTATTTTTTACAGAGTTAATCAAAAGTTGATGTTATCATCAAAAATATCGAGTAAGAATAACCACCTGCGTGTTGAAACATCCTGAGTTGGGAGCAATCCCTGCAACGGGCATATTCGGCCCATATCCGAAACAGCTCTCATTGCGAATAATGGCAGGATGTTGAGCCTACCGTACCTGTTGGCTAGTGATGGCAGGACGAAATAAAAAAAAACAAAAGTATACGGAATGTTTGAAGAAATTCAAACTGAGTTAGTAGCGGTGGCTTGATAACGCCGAAGACAAGCCCGACTTTGGACTATTCAAGAATCCCCGTCTATGACTCGGGTTCGGGAGTATCACAAGTTTGATTAAATGGATATGTTAACGATTATTTTTGCAAAAACGCTTTTTTTATCCGATCGCTCGTGCCATCTCAAAAAGCTCCCAAAATTGACTTAAACGATGAGTACCCGTGCCCTTGCCGGCGCCGCGGCCGTCTCGTACCCATAACGCTGACAGAAGCCTTTGGCTGCAACCGCTGTCAGCAAATATTTGTATTGGAGGAAAACGGACACGTCATCGAGCAACTATCAACGAACTATCCTTACAAGCAGGCTTGGCGGTGGACAGGCAACCAGTGGCACAGAGCACATCCGGGTTTGAAGGCGCACTACTTGCCCCTAGCCCTGGGGATGATTTTGGTGCCTCTATTGATTTGGCTGCCCCTGGCGCTGCACTCACCGGGCCCGAATATTATTCTGTGGGCAATGGTCGCTGTGCTGTTAGCAATGCTGCCGGCGCTGATGGTATGGCTGGCTTACAGGCGTTAGTTAAATGATAATAGAGGATTTTAGTCATTCATCAGAGGGGGCCAATGTCGCCCGCCGCGCTTATCAGGCTTCTTTGGAATTGGCGGCAACCAAAAGTACGGATCGCGCTGCTGCTTTGCAGGCAATGGCGATCGCACTCAAACGCCGACAAAATGACATTTTAGAAGCCAATACTCTGGATTTAGAAGCGAGTCGCGACATGGCGATTCCCGACTTAATTGTAGACTGGCTGAAGCTGACGCCGGAACGGATCAAGACAACTGTCCAAATTTTGCAACGGTTGGGGGAAATGCCCGATCCAATTGGCAGGGTGATCAATGCTTCTTATCAAGTCGATCGCTGTCAGGTGTACTGTCAGTCTCTGCCGCTCGGGGCGATCGCGCTTATTTACGAGGCATTTCCAGAATTCGGCGCGATCGCGGCCGGTTTGTGTCTCAAAAGCGCTAACAGCTTGATTCTCAAAGGTGGCAGCGAAAGCTGGCAAACTAATGCTGTAATTGGTGAAGCTTTGGTTTCGGCGATCGATGAGGTCGGTTTGCCGTCAGGATGTTTGCAGGTATTGCCGCCGGATCGGGGCGCTTCGATCCGCGATTTGGTAACTCAAGACCAATATCTCAATTTAATTATTCCCTACGGTAGACCGAGTTTGGTGCAGCAGGTGGTAAGGCTTTGTACGGCACCGGTGTTGCGATCGGCAATGGGCAATTGTTACCTTTATTGGTCGCCGACTGGTAGTTTGGAGATGGCAAGGTGGATGATTTTGGACAGCCATCAAAGTGTGCCCGATCCGGTAAACGCGATCGAGAAAGTATTGATCGATCGCAACCAAAAGCATTCTTCCTTAGTCAGGCTGTGGAACAGTTTAAAAGAAAAAGGCTTTCAAATTACCGCAGATGCGGATCTTGTCGCAGATTTCCCAGACTTGAAGCTGGCGGAACCCTACGAGTGGACTCAACCGTATTTAAACAAAACCATCGCGTTTAAAGTTGTTGATAGTTTGGAAATTGCGATCGGCTGGATTAACCGCTACAGCAGCGGCCACGCTGACGCGATCGCCACTGAATCTTATTTAGAAAGCCGCCAATTTGCTCTGGATGTTAACAGCGCCTCAACTTTTATTAATGCCTCGCCTCGGTTTTGGCGCTATCAAAATCGGGGAGATGCAATTTTTCTGGGAATGTCCAACCAAAAAGGCTATCGTCGGGGATTGATCGGGCTAGATACGCTGACAACAATTAAAGAAATTGTTCAAGGTAATGGAGAATTTTAGCTCAGTTATCTTTGGCAGTTTGGCTGTTGAATTAATACCAACCCTAAAAAATATTCCCACTACCGAAATTAGAGCATTTCATCTGTATGCCAACGGCACAGTATGGTGTCCAGCCGGAGTTGTGGAAATGACAGATAATATCGTGTCCGGTCGATTACCATAACAAAAACCGTTCGTAGTGCGGACTTTAGTCCGCAGTATGTTGCGGACTTTAGTCCGCACGTGCGTTCCTTACGTATTGCAGTCAATCGACCGGACACGATATAATTTATCGATAATAATATCAAGATTTTATGAAATAGGCATTAATTTAAGGATATAGCAATCCTCAATGATTCAGATAAATTTGTAGGGTAGTTCCCCGTTCCTACCCATTATCTATCGGGCAACCCGCTCTTAAAGAATTCCTACAATAATTATGCAAATGATTTAGGATTGCTATAGTATTGTTCCAGACGCCGAGCCAAGCATCTTGTTTTTACAGCGAATATGACTTAAAAAAAATATATGACACATATAAATGTCAGGTAACTATCATCAATAAAAGATTTTATAAAATCAATTAATTCCCAAAGGTGATATACTAATAAATGTCAAAAAAACAATCTGACTAACATTTTGGTGTGATTAGCAAACAATGAATTCAGAAAAAATTCTCATTTCTTTAGACGAGACTGTCGATCGCGAAACGCTAATTCACCAATCGGCTTATGTTAAAAAATTGCGTCCGCTACTGCCACCAAATGCCTTTGAACCAGATCCTAGCAAATTAACAATCCTGTTAATCAATCTGGGAATTTTATTGCTGGGATGGGGAATTGCCGACTACCTCGATCGCTGGCCTGTCTACCTTTTAGGGCTTTACTTGCCTTTGGCTGCGATTATGGGCAATAGTATCATAGTTTTGCTATTTAGCTCCCACGATCTGATGCACGGCAGCGTTCAGAAAAAATCCCGGCTGACTTATTCGATCGCCTTTTTAGGCCTAAGTATGCTATTGATGCCACCTACTCAGTGGAAATCGCTGCACAACCTCGTACACCATAGTACCACCAATTCCTTAGCAGACCCCGATCGCAATTACCTGTTCCAGCAACCGGATACTTGGGGCAAATGGATTCAAAATCTCTTTGTACCGTCGGTGGAAGTCAGTCCCCTGTGGTTCATTGTAGGCATGGCTGGATCGTGGTTGGTGCATAACTTCCGCAACGTGTCATCGGTATTGTTATTCAACGATAAATCTGTGGATTACGTGCCCGCTGCGTTTACCGTTAGTCCGAAAGATCGATTGACGATCGCCCTGGAATGTCTCGGAATTTTGGGAATTCATCTGGGCGTCTTGTTTTACCTAGATTTTAACCCGATTAAAGTTATTCTGGCATACATTTTGCCGATCGCACTTGGTCATGCGGGCGCAATGTTTTACATCTATACCAACCACATGGGTTGTCAAATGACCAGCATTAATGACCCGCTGATCAATAGTGCTTCGCTGCGGGTTCCTAAAATATTTGACCTGCTGCACTTAAATTTTTCTTACCATACAGAACACCACATTTTCCCCAGCATTAACTCCGACTATTACCCGATGGTGCAAGAGTTGTTAAATGTTCACTATCCCGATCGAATGAATTTAATCGATGCTGGGGAAGCTTGGCGGTTGCTGATGGAAACGCCCCGGCATTATAAAGATGAAGTTACCTTCACTGATTCCTTAGGAAAAATGTCCGTTAATTGCAGTATTCTCGAAGAATATAAGGGCTAATTTAACCATGTCAAAAATCCGTAGGTATGCACTGCATACCTACGGATTTTTGAAATTTATATAATGTCGTAAGATTGGTTTTATAGTGCAATACGGTTGACTTACAGCTTTTTGATGAATTTAGGAATGAGAATTAAATAACTTACAATTTAATGGTTCGTGGGATGGGCGGGACGCCCGTCCCGGAAATACGGGCGGGACGCCCATCCCGGAAAGACGGGCGGGGCGCCCATCCCACTTTCTTTGTGTAAATTATTTAATTTGCGATCCTTACGAGCGCGATTTTATAGGAATACAGGCATTTTTACCAAATCTGATTGGTCTTAAGTCAACTATATTGCAATACGGTTTACTTAACACTTTTTATGCCCCGGAGATCCCCGTCGCATCCCCCGAACCAAGGGGGACTTAACGGAACTTAAACAGAAAATACGATAAAAATAGATTATAATACTTACATAGCAAGCATATAACGTTAAAAAATGACCCATGAAAGAGACAACCCCTGCCGCGATGCCCCCCTGCTTCGATAGATGGTGTCAAAGATTTGACGATATTTTTGGTCATCTTGCCCAAAAACGAGAGTTTAGGAACTATTTAGGGGGATTATTGGGAGAAAGTGAACGAAAAAACCTGTCGCAGATGGCAGAAAATGCTGTGGCGAGTAACTTACCACAAATTACATCATTTTTTAACAACAGCGCCTTGGTCATTCAATTCCCTCAATGAACGTCGGCTAGAGGTAATGAATCAGTGTAATCAAACCAAGATTAGTCGAGGATTCAGCCTAATAATAGATGATTCAGGACACAGAAAAAGTGGTAACTTTACCGACGGTGTAGGCAGACAATACATCGGACAAATCGGAAAAACAGACAATGGGGTAGTAGTAGTTACGAGTCATCTATATGATGGCAAAAAGAGCCTGCCATTAGATATTGAATTATATAAAAAAGCCGACTCATTACCCTCCGGAAAAGATGACCCAGAATTCAAAAAAAAGCCAGAAATAGCCATAAATTTAATCGACAAAACCTTAGCTAGAGGCTATAAACCAGGAATAGTCTTGATGGATGCAGGGTATGGTAACAACACCAGTTTTTTACAAGAATTGGAAAACCGAAAACTAAAATATATCGGAGGACTTGCCAAGAATCGCAAAGTAATAATTCAAAAAACAGTAGATAAAACAGAAGAGATTCGAGTAGATAATTTAGCGAAAAGCTTACCTGTAGAGGCTTTCACAAAAATTCAACTCTCTTTAGAACGACCGAGAACAGTATGGGTAGCAATTCAAGTCGTCGAATTATCAAAATGCACGGGTAAGAAAGTAATGGCTATCGTCATGAATGCAGAAACTTTCGATACCGCCACTGAAATAGATTATTTGATGACTAACTGTAGTTTAGACTAAAAAATGAGCGCAGCTAAAAGTAGCCACCTTTGAATCTCAGGCAAGCTGCTGCTCAAAAACTCAAGAGGGAGAAGATTAAATAACTAATCTTGAAGACTTTTTACGTCGGGAAACCCGTTTTTTCACAGTGGGATATCGCGGTGCTACCGTCCGTACCCTTCCTTTTTCCCAACCGGGGGATTTTCCCCTATGTGCCGGGGATTTTTGCGGGAGTACCAATGTCAACTAAAAGCGAAAACATTGATTGTGCAACACGTCCAGGGGTTAAATTGATAGTAGCAGATTGCCAAGGAAGTCTATTCTCGATTACTAAATCCCTAGCTAGCCACAGTTGCCAACTCATCAAGGGCATTAAATCACTCCAACGTTCAGATTGTTCAGGAGTTCTCAAGTTAGGCAATGTCCAATACAATCTTTGCGAATGCAAACCTATACCAATGATCGACTCCAAAGCGTCGTAAATATTTAAACCGGCACAGTTTCTAAAGGGAGAGTTCGTTTTCCAACCCAAGCCAACCATAAGGGTGGAAACGGTTGACCGTTTGACATGGGCTTCATTCTTTCCACCAGGATTAAATTGACTTTTTGTCCAGGGGCGCGATAAAAATGCAAGTCAATCCATTGTTTGACTCGGACTTTTCCCAAATCTGGATGTTCATCAATTTCAATCTCTGTATTCGTTTGAAGCCATGTGGTTGGGTCATTGAGTCTCATTTTTTGACCATGTTTGGGTGGTCTACCGCGACCACTATATGCTGGTGGTGCTGACCATAAGCAGGCATTTTTTCGGACTCTCATTAAGCAATCAGCTTGAATGGACGCTTCTGTTAGTGCCAGTACCCAGCTTGCATTCCCATATTCTCGATCTAAAACTGCTAAAACTGGATTGACACTCTGTTCACAGACAAGTTTGAGTTGGGAAGCTGCTTGAAGTATTGGTGAAGACCCGCTACTAATTCGTTCATGGAGCAGGGGTAATACCCAACTTCCTTTTTCTTCAGGTACCCACGCAATTGTACTGTACCCCTGTCCGACTATTACACCCCTTTGATATTCATGGGTTCTGTCTTTTAATGTTTTGGCATCTCGTCTCTCCCATGCAGTGTGGTCGATTGCCACTAATATGTGTTCTGCTGGGGGTGCTTCTTTCTGTAATTGCTTCAGATACAACTCCATCAGTTTTTTTCGGTCTGGCCTACAGTCTTGCAAGGCTTCATAGATGCTTGGCCATTGACGATTGAATAATGGATTGAGCGAAAATTCCGCCAAACAGGCTGCATTCCTGGTGGTCATCACTGCATCCATCAGCTCGAATGTTGCATCCTTGGCGAGTACCAATAACTCGTATGCTGCTTGACGAAAGTTCTTTAATCGTTCACTGTTCATTTAAGGAGTGGATAGGTTTTATTTTTCACCCTCATTCTCTCCTAGCGCGGTGGCTCTAGTTCTTCTTTTGCCACCGTTCTCATCTTTGGTTAGTCTAAACTACAGTAAACAGCGATCGCGGGAATACATGAAATCGGGATGTTCTTTTGTGTGGAATGCCACCAATACGACTAAACAAATGCGCCAGCAATTAATTAATTTTTTTGCTGGTTATCGAGCGCGTATTCGGATTGTTTATTTGGAAGTTCCCTTGGAGGAAATCTTGCGCCGGAATCGTGAGCGCGCAGCAGCAGTCCCAGAAGCGGTAATTCAACGATTGGCTAATCGCCTGGATATCCCAGATATCACCGAAGCGCATCAAGTCGATCGAATTGCGGGCTAGATATTTGTTGAATATTTAGGTACGTTGTTGCGCTTGGGCGCTCTTTCCTAAGATTATAAAGAGCGCCCAAGCGCAACTACATACCTTGATTAATAGGTACGTTGTTGCGCTTTAGCGCTCTTTCCGGAGATTACAGGGCGAACGCATCTAAACTTTATATTAACAGAATATGGTATATTGGAGAAGAATTGTTGAGTAACTACAAAATATTTAATTAGGGTTTACCTGTATGAAACTCAAACCTAAAATCACCATCGCC
>NZ_JAHRFA010000113.1:0-18784 GCF_020883045.1 Microcoleus sp. CAWBG58
CGTCTCGTTTCAACATCGTGGCTAATTCTGCTCTTTTTTGGATTTTCTTGGTCGCCAGCCAGTATAATACCAGTAATTTTTCTTTATTTACGGCGGTCACATGACCTTCGAGTCGATGCTCTAGTTTCTCAACCGTTTCCTGGATTTGTACCTGAAGTTTGTTCGCCATATTGGATTTCCTCTACTTTTACCTTATATTTTAGTGCAGCTTCATAGTGAATTGGTATGACTATAATTTTTATTGAGCCGACATGGTAAGGTTGTAATCAGTATCCCTAGTTTTCAAGCGAATGACAACGACGTAATCTCCCGTAGTTAAATTCTCTTTGATTACTCCAGACTTAGCATTAGAAGCTGAACTCATAGTCATGTAATTTTTTAGAACTCCTGCTTCGTCAGCTTTATAAAGAAGAATTTGTGTAACACTATTTACTCCCTCTAGACGTAAGCTAACATTAGTGGGATTAGCTAATTTAAAGTGATAGTATTTTTCTGGATACTGGGAACTAATAGTTTGACTTGGATATTTTTTCTCACTTTCGAGATAGTCAACATTTTTAGCGAGATTTGTATTATTAAATAAACGTAAAAAATATTGAGTTTCGCGAGATTTTAACTTAACGACAACGACGTAATCTCCAGTCTCTAACTTCTCTTGGATTACTCCAGACTTGGCATTAGAAGCTGAACTCATAGTCATGTAGCTTGTTACAACTCCTGCTTGATTAGCTTTATTGAGAACAATTTGTGCCTCACTGCTTACTCCATCAAGATACAAGCTAACATCGCTGGTATTTGCTAATTTGAAGTGATACGTTTGCTCTGGTAAATTAGCACTTATGCTATGCTCAAATAATTTCGAGCCTTCTAATTCTCCTATTTTTTCTGGATTAGCTCTTGGACTTTCTGAAATAATACGATTAGTTGAACTGTCTGTATTTGCGTCAGGTTTTGAAGATGAATTGGAGGGAGCTAGCGGTACGTCTGGGACTTTTCCAGTGTCTTTTGTCAAAGACTCTTTTTCCATATACTCGGATCTGGTTCGATTTTTGTCAGTTTCTAGATTGATTGTAAAATTTTTAGTTTTGTAGCCAGATTTGCTCAGAGTAACTTGAATATCTCCTCGCTCTGGAATTTCTATAGAAGTATACCCATTATCATCCGTCATCTTTTTTGTTGGCGCTCCTTTAGATAAAAAGTAAACTTTAATATCTGATATTGCTTGTTTTGTCTCTATATCTATGACAGTCAGATCGACTTTTATCGGTGTGGTTAAATTTTCCGTAGAACTTATAGGTGGTTTAGGGGGGTTACTTGAAATTGTAACAGTGAAATATCCAAGTCCTAAGCCTCCTAGTAAAGCCAAAATACCAAGAGTAATATGTAAAGGATTTAGCTTCGGATCGGGATTATTTGGTGTAGGATTCATAAGGGTATAGCTCAAATTTTCTGATTTCTCGCTCGCGCTGATGCTCTTTTTATCAAAATTGGCATCGGGGTTATTACTACTTTCTTTAAGTCTCTTACTTTCCCTCTGGCATTCCTCAATTTTTATTCGTAGCTCAAACTTTTTTTCTGTGCTGCTAGTTACTGATAATTCATACTCGTACTCAGCTTGTTTACGTTGCCAATTCACAAGCGCTTGTTCTAGCCTTTCCTTCGACACAACTTATCTCCGAACTAAACGCTTGATTGTCTTCCAGGTTTTGTGCATAACCCCTTCTGTATCCATCTCCAGCTCGTAAGAGGCAAGGAGGGGAATCAGTGGCAAAGTTACTTTCAACTTAGCTGAAGCGGCTTTGTCCCCTTCGTCCAACTTGGCTCGGATGTCTTGCAGTAGCGGAATCAGTTGGGCAGGATATTCAGTTTGCGGAATGCGCTCAATAGATTCAACAGCCTGCTCTAGTTGAGCTAGTTGAGTTTCTGCTTCTTCGTTGGAGATGATAATGGTTTCGATCGGGTACAGTTCCCAATACTCAGCTTCGTAGCGGCGAATGTCGGGGAGAATCTCTCGCTTAATCTTGTGTTTTAGCTCAAACTTAGCCGGAGTGCTATTGCTAATAGCCAGCTCCTTTTCAAACTCTCCCAGTTTTTCGTAGAGCAGTTCCAGAATCTCCTTAATATCTGCTAGTCTTTGGCCATCACTCATTATTCCTTCCTCGTTTTTTGAGTAGTTCGGACGGTTTCAATCGATGTTTTTCAACTTCGAGTTGGATTGCTAGCCCTATTATCCACAGCTTTAACTCCACCCCGCGCTGACTCAACGCTAAATTTTCTGTTCCACCCAAGTAATGAGCTAGAGCAGGTACTGGAAGTTTTTTTATCAATGTTAGCAAGTATTTTCAATTGTGTGTATGATATTGGGATTGTTTTACACAATATGCTCGCTGTATCCCACACTTGTTCAACATCTCTCAATTTCGATCGCCCCCCAGAAAAACTCAACTAACGAACATCCCGCCCGTTCATGCTAGCCGATCGGGATCGACACCCAACTCTCGCAACTTTGCCGCCAATACCTCCGCCCGCAGACGTTCCTGTTCGGCCCGCTGGCGTTCCTGTTCGGCCCGCTGGCGTTCCTGTTGGGCTTGTTCCGAACTCCACAACAGCAAATTTCCCTGGGAATCCCACCAGCGCAGCCAATTCATAGTTTGCCCCAAACGTTCCCCCCGCCAAATCCCCAGCCACAAATCCAACTCGGGAATCCGCACCCGTCCCTGTGCATCAGCAGCCTGGGTTACATAGCTCCCATTTTGCAGATACCGCACTTCCAACTTGTGCTCGTAGGGGTCGTAAGTAACATAGGTAGGCACTTGCAGAATCTGCTCGTAGAAGTAGAGCTTACCGTAGGGAGGAGTCGATCGCACCGACAGTTCCCCATAATCTTCGTCAGACAAAAACTCCATCACCACCGATATCGGCGCACCCTCCAGATTGGGCGTGTAACTGCGGCGAATCGTCCCCTCAGCAACTGGATGCGCTTGCGGCACGTAAAACCAATCGGGTGCTTTGACTACAGTTTTCTGATTGATAGTCGCTACCAGTCCAAAATTAGAACCAATAAGGGCGAGTCCAATGCGTCCGGCGGCTCCCAGAGCATCGGTGAGAGCAGCAGCAAGGGGCGGTTGTTGAATATTTTCCACGGGATCGTCCGGTAATATAAAGTCGGCTGGTAGGGCTTCCCAGGTGACAGTTGGTGCCTTGGAACTCGATGAGATTTGAAGAACCATTAGTTTATACCATTTTAGATTTTATATTTTAGTAGGGACACGGCATTGCCCATTAGTGTCAACTTAAGCCTGAAAGCCATGAGAATTCTCGCTTTTAGCTGAGTCTAGATCCCCCTAAATCCCCCTTAAGAAGGGGGACTTTGAAAAGACTCTTGTCCCCCCCTTCTTAAGGGGGGCTAGGGGGGATCTAGGCTTAATAGTCTTGCCAGCAGTCTCTGACTGGGTTTAACGTTAAGTTGACACCAATGGGCATTGCCGTGTCCCTACGTTTTGCCACACAATCGTCAACTAAAAATCAATAGTCAAAGGTGCTCTCGGAAACGGAATCACATCGCGAATATTCCCCATTCCAGTCATAAACTGCACCAGCCGTTCAAACCCCAAACCAAAGCCAGCGTGAGGCACAGTACCGTAGCGGCGCAAATCCAAATACCACCACAACTCCTCCTTATTCATACCCTGGGCTTCCATGCGCCTCTCCAACACATCGAGCCGTTCTTCCCGCTGCGAACCGCCGATAATTTCCCCAATATTCGGAGCCAAAACATCCATGGCTCGGACAGTTTTCTCGTCCTCGTTTAAACGCATATAAAATGCTTTAATCCCGACGGGATAATCGCTGACAATGGTCGGCTTTTTAAACAAATCCTCAGCCAAATAGCGCTCGTGTTCCGACTGCAAATCTAAGCCCCAGCTTACCGGAAAATCAAACTTTTTGTCGGCTTTTTCCAAAAGTGCGATCGCCTCCGTGTAAGTAATCCGCTCAAACTGATTGTTAATAATATTTTCAGCCGTAGCCAAAACCGTCTTATCAATCCGCTCGTTGAAAAACTCCATATCTTCAGGACAATGCTCCAAAACAAAGTTAAAAATGTACTTTAAAAATGCTTCAGCCAAATCCATATTACCCTGTAAATCGCAGAAAGCCATCTCCGGTTCAATCATCCAAAACTCAGCTAAATGCCGCGAAGTATTAGAATTTTCCGCTCGGAAAGTCGGGCCGAAAGTGTAAACATTGCCGAAAGCCATCGCCATAACTTCCGCTTCCAACTGACCGCTAACTGTTAAATAGGCGCGCTTTCCAAAAAAGTCTTTCGCATAATCAACCTCTTGCGAATCAGTGCGCGGCACATTTTTTAGATCGAAGTTAGTAACAGAAAACATTTCCCCCGCACCTTCGCAATCGCTAGCAGCCAGAATCGGAGTGTGAACCCACAAAAAACCGCGTTCTTGAAAAAATTGGTGTACCGCCGCCGAACAAGCATTCCGCACTCGAAAAACTGCACCGTGGGTGTTTGTGCGCGGCCGCAAATGGGCGATTGTTCGCAAAAATTCCAAGGAATGCCGCTTTTTCTGGAGCGGATAAGTTTGCGGGTCTGCTTCGCCGTAAACTTGTACTTGTGAAGCTTTCAACTCAATTCGCTGTCCCTTCGCCGGAGATGCCACCAGCACCCCCGAAACTTCTAGAGATGCACCTGTATTTAACTGTTTAAGTACATTTTCAAAATCTGGCAAATCGGCATTGATAACTACTTGTAAATTAGCCATCGCCGAACCGTCGTTGACTTCCACAAAGGCAAATTCTTTCAATTCGCGCTTAGTACGAACCCAGCCTTGAACAGTTACGGTTTCGTCCGGTTCACCAGCGCGCAAAATTGCTGCAATTCGTTGATTTGTCATATCCACTCCCGTTTATTTAATATTTTGCACCACAATTCTCTCTTTTCTCTTCCTCTGCGCCCTCTGCGCCCTCTGCGGTTAAAAAAATCCAAAACTATCCCGTATAGGATTTCAAAATCCAACCAAGCAAAATGCCGAGTCCCCCAAAGCGAACCGCTTGCCAAAAAGGTTGTTTTATGCTTCCCCAAGAAAACAGACTGCTTTCTAAATTTAACTCGATCGTTTCCAATTCTTGCTCAATTTCCCGCAATTCTTTCTTGAGTTGCGGTAATGGATTTTGGCGCAGAGACTGGCGGACATCTTCTCGCCGGTTGCCGAGTTCGGCTTGGCGCTGGCGATCGCACTGAATCTGAGTGTAACGCTCTTTGACGGATGCGAGCGATCGCTCCACTGCTGCGATCGCCTCCACAAACTCATTTTCTGAATCTTCCCGATTTAACTCTGACGGCTGTTGAGGCATTTCGATCTGCAAACCCGACAATACTTAAAAAAACAATTCCCAATTAACTTGTTATTATATGCAGTATATTTTTTCAATTCAGAAACCGCAGCCAAATAGCTATAATTGCCATCTATGCTTGAAACTACACAAACAACCCAAACTGTCAACCTCAACGAGCTGAGCACAGTAGAACTGGCTCAAGCCCTAGCAGCCCGCCTCGCCATTTCCGAAAGAGATTGGCACCGCCTCAAAGCCAACCGTTCCGCCCGGGCCGGAGAGCAAGCCGCAGCCGCTTTGGTCTTTTTGCTGAAAAATCAGCCCGAAGAAGCCCTCCCGCGCCTCAACCAAGCAGCAGGATGGCTGGATCGATCGATCTCTGCCCCTCCCTGTCCCACTCACGGCAAATAATTTTGAGTCTTGAGTTAAATATTTGACAAGAGCCCAAAACTCAAACAATCGCGCTACTCGATCGAGCAGCGCGATTGCGAGCTAAAAAAGATTTATACTTTTCTCACTCAAAACTCACATTTTGCATTATCATCTACTATCAATAGCTTGATACTCAAAATTTTCCATCCTCGGTTCAGCGAGGAAACGAAAAAATTGCAGGTCGAGCTGAGCTGAAAAATGCTACCAAATATCAGTTCTAGCGCAAGCGAGGCAGCCGGTAGCGACTGGGAAGTTCTTTGCACAGCCGTAACTCTGTGCCTTGAGAATTCCACTCAACCCGATCGAATATTTGGTAAAGGATAAACAGCCCCCTACCACATTCTTGTTCAACATGGGGGAATGCAGAATTATCTGCAACATCCTCTGCTATGAGACTGTCGCAAGTATCGGTATAAAGGTCGCAACCGCAAGGTGCTTTAAAGCCACAACCTTCGTCTGATATCACCCACCAATATTCGTTTTGGACGATAGAAAAACGGACTCCAACAGTTTTACTGGGGTCTAACTTATTTCCATGCTTGGCAGCATTTACCAAAGCTTCTTGAAGCCCCAACCGTAATTCCGCTTGCCAGTGAGGCGGAATCTCTGCTAGGAGCAGATCCAAAATAGGACAAAGGTATAGGGTAGAAGCGAAGCTAATCGTAATCCAATTGCGTCCGACGACCGGACGGGCTGAGATAGCAATCACTCAGAAAACTCCCTAACTTTCAGGTGGATAAACTTCACACCCTGCATAGTTGGCTCCCTAGTATTCAAAATACTCATTAATTGAGCGGCGCAGCTCTATTTCTATCTTAGAGTATCAAAGCCGTTAAGAAAAGCAAAGAACATCACAAAATATTCTGCGATTCTCAGAAACTTTTGCCAAGAACTACCAGTAATTTTACTTATAACTTCTACCCGCAGCCTGATTTTTGAGATCGGCTTTTGCCGGGGCACGGTCGCTGAACCCGCTGCATCCCAAGCCGTCAACAGCTCGCTTACCAAACGATCCCCACCTTGAAAAGATCGGAAACCCGTCCAAAAAAGTCGATCCCTTGACTCCTAGCCAATGGGGATCGACTCCCACCACCACAGCTTGGGCCCGATCGCCTAGATCTCCTACTTGTGCCAAAAATCGCAAGGATCCTACGTAGGTGTGTTGCAGTCGAAACCAGATATATTTCCCAAATGCCGATCGAATACTGAAAATCCGACTGCTGCGACCTTTACCAAATCAATATTTGTTACAAAACTTATTTATTATGAGTGCGATCGCCCGCACTAGCCCAACTCGACCAACTTGACGTATCCCTTACTGGCAAAACCCCAGCGCGTTGGCAAAACTTTATAAATCTGAACCTCACGATACAATAGTTAAAGTAAATACTTATTTCTTTACATTATGCAAACAATCCCAGCCATCACCGCAGCCCCCATTCCAGGCACATACTGGCAATGGCGGGGCCATTCAGTATACTATGTTCGATCCGGCGATCGACATCCAGAACGCCCTCCCCTGCTGTTAATTCACGGTTTTGGAGCATCCACAGACCACTGGCGCAAAAATATCAGCGGGCTGAGCAAAGACTTTGAAGTCTGGGCGATCGACTTAATCGGATTCGGGCGATCGGCAAAACCCGAAATCCAGTACAGCGGCGAGCTCTGGCGCGACCAACTCCACGACTTTATCACCAACGTCATCGGCAGGCCCGCCGTATTAGCCGGCAACTCCCTCGGAGGCTACGCCGCCTTGTGCGTAGCAGCCCAGCGTCCCGAATCGGCGATCGGACTCATCTTAATCAACAGCGCCGGCCCCTTCAGCGAACCTCAGCCCGCACCCGAAGCCCCGCCCTTGCAAAAAGCCATATCTACCGTAGCTAAAACCTTATTTCAGCAAGATTGGGCAAGTTTTCTGCTGTTCCAATACGTGCGCCAGCGATCGACAATTCGGAAAACCCTACAAAAAGTTTATCTCGACCAAAGCGCCGTCACAGACCAATTAGTAGAAGAAATTTACCAACCCTCCTGCGATCCGGGTGCACCCAAAGTATTCGCCTCCGTCTTCCGAACACCCCAAGGTGAAAAAAACGACGTATTGTTGAGTCAATTAAATTGCCCGCTGCTAATGCTGTGGGGAGAGGGCGATCCGTGGATGAATTCTACCAACAGAAGCGCCAAATTCCGCGAACATTATCCGCAGTTGACAGAACACTTTATCAAAGCTGGTCACTGTCCCCACGACGAAGTACCAGAACAGGTAAACGAACTGATTCGCGCGTGGATAATTGACTAGGGCATAGGGCATAGGGCATAGGGCATGAGTTACTGGTTATTGGTTGTTAGAACGAACAACTAACAAGAAACATAGGACAAATAAGCTCCGAGGCATTTAAATTGCACGTCCGAATAAAGTTAAACTTTTGTGGGGCGGGCATCTTGCCCGCCCTAAAGATACAATTTAAATGCACAACCAATAACCAATAACCAATAACCAATAACCAATAACCAATAACCAATAACCAATAACCAATAACCAACAACCAATAACCAATAACCAATAACCAACAACCAACAACCAACAACCAACAACCAACAACCAATAACCAACAACCAATGACTTCAAGTGTGTTGATTGTGGCGCGGGTGTCCCGCCCGTGAATCCTACTAAATCAAATAGGTTTGTAGTGAGGACTTCAGTCCGCATCAATTTTTGCGGACTAAAGTCCTCACTACAAACCTCTAAAGACCATCCAAGTATGTCGCCTTATTTATTAGCATGACAAATGCAATTTGTCAACAGCAAATAGCGACTATTTTTTACGTTTGGCGTTATCTAACCGCCTCCGATCGCGCCATTCAACTGCTGTCAAATAAGCGACCCCGCCAGTCACTGTCAGCAACAGCACAAAGGCTACCAAAACCAGCAAATTAGCAATCGAAAATTCCACAACCCCTCCTGCTTGCCTTATACTTGAGATTTAGACTTGAGATTATGTGCGATCGCACAAACGACATAAAATTAGTTTGTAGCGAGGAATGGCAATCCTCATAAAACTCTGCGGACTAAAGTCCTCACTACAAACCTGCGGACTAAAGTCCTCACTACAAACCTGCGGACTAAAGTCCTCACTACAAACCTGCGGACTAAAGTCCTCACTACAAACCTGCGGACTAAAGTCCTCACTACAAACCTGCGGACTAAAGTCCTCACTACAAACCTGATAACGGTTATTGTACCGGACGTGTTTTGAATTGGGCGAGAGGGGGAGATGAGAAAAATCCTCCCTCTGTCAACTGTCAACTGTCAACTGTCAACTGTCAACTCTTCCTTAAAACAACTCTTCCAAAATTGTAAACCGGACATGATTAATGGCCAGACTTCCCACGGAAACATCCTCCTTCTTCAAAGGCAGACCCCCGCTGGTGAGACTTTGGAAGCGAATTCCCTTGCCAATTTCCACGTGATACCAAGCTAAACCCATAAAAAACCGCAAAGGATAAGGGCCTCTGTCTTGAATGTCATCAGGATTAGATTCCATCGGCACCCAGCCAAAACCTGGAATGTAAAACTCCAGCCAAACGTGATTGAAATCGGGTTCCAGCGGCAAACCTTTTCTGTCAGCAAAAGCCGGACACTTATAGCGCCCAATTGTGCGACAAGCAATCCCGTTCAACCTTGCCAAAGCCAACAACAACCCCACATACTCGCCACAAGAACCGACGCCGCGACGCAGTACAATATCGGGAGTGTCAATGTGAGGTCTAATCCCGTAGGAAAGTTGGTCGTAAACAAAATTGCGAATGCTCAGTAACTTCCTCAGAATATTAGTTTCTGTGCCAATGGAAGCCACCGCAGCCGATCGCACAATCTCCGTATCCATCGCCAAATTATCATTGTCCACCAAATACTTCGCTGCAAACTCCGGCGACAGTGGCGGTATCTTTTCTACATTCCGAGGTGACAACTGATACTTGATCGATCGCACTTCCAACAAAGCCTTCCAGCCAAAAATTCGCCGTTCCCCCTTCAAGAGGCGATCGAACTTAAACACCGCCACCCGTTCCCCTTCCTGAATTTCCTCAGTAAAAGGCATCCCTATCGGCGTAATTTTCCTCACTTTTTGCCGGTGAGTGTCCGAAGGTAAAGCAATCCGCCACTCCAATTTATCGATTTCTACCTCATCCAGAGGAGACAGTTCCTCGACATAGGACATTTCCATCAAAAAACCGTTTGACAGAGCGTAGCGTTCGGCTTCATTGTAGTGAAAAGATAAAGGGTGAACAAAAGTGCGATCGCGCTTCGTCAACTGAAAAGGATCTTCCGAATTCGGATCGTCCCGGATATAAAGTTCATCCCCGGCATAAGCCACGTACAGAACCTCTTCGCCCGTCTGGGCATCTTTGTGAAAAGCCAAACCCGAAGGCCACTCAAAGGGAGTCAAAACGCTAAATTTAATCTCCCCAGTTGCCCGTTCCAAACAGTAAACAGTTTGCTCAGTCTTGTCGCAAACCCAGAGTTCCTCATCCCGGACAGTGATATTTTCTATGCCAATACCGGGAGCGTAAAACCGAGTAATTTCCCGACCAGTTTTTACATCAAAAACCAGAATATAGCCCAATCTCTGGCAAGTCACATACAGCGTAGATTGCCAAACTGCAATACCGTCAGCGGGATAAGAAAGGGAAACAAAATGTTGCGGTTTGAGTTGTGCGATTGCCCCATCCCGAATTGCACCCGGACAGCAACAAATATCCTCATCTCGCGAAAACCAGAGAGTATCTTCCCAAATCGCCAGCCCGGTTGCGCCTGCAAACTTACCCGTTTGATGAGGATTCAAAACAGTAGTGTTGTCAGTTTCTCGATCGATCTCCAATAGTAGCCCTTCGGTGCGATCGACCGCGAATAACCTATTTCCTAAAAAAGTAATGCCGTGCAGCGCCAAGACCCCGATCGGTCTTACCATCCGCAGCCCCGAAGGCTGTTTGTCCGAGAGAACAGGTGAATCGAGATTCATGCTAAATTTTTTTGCCGCTATTGTATTGTACAGAAAACTTAATTTGCTCACTTGTAGCCGATCGCTTTAGGCTCATCAGCAAAATTGCCGAGGTTCCTGATATCCTGAACTGACGCATCAACCGGTTTTTCTACGAAAAGACGCTTTTTAGCCTGCGACCAGAGTAAAAAAAACGGAATATTAGTCTTTCTGAACATTGGCTTTGACAAGCTCAACCCAACCTGCTGTCGTGCAGGCAAGTAAGTATAACTACTAAGCTACCACTGAAAAACGCGACACAGAATTCCATCTTGCTCAGAAGGGCCAAACTAATCGTATCTGTTGGAAGATATAAATTAAGTACAACAGATTACTAGATCCGTCAAAACCTTGGGTAGAATAAAATCGTGTGTTTAAGTTCCTAGGTTCATTAGAAGGCAGGTTCGTCATGGCTTGGAAGTCTGCTCTAAACATCGGTGCTCTTTCCTTAATTCTGTCTCTAGAGGGAGTTGCCGTTGGTAGTTTAATACCAGCAGAGGCTCTCAACAGCCCCGGTAACAATGTCCGCCGCCCCTCACAACCGCAGCTACCACTCAACTGGCAAACAGTTCAACCCCCGGAACTAACTGGAAGCAGACCGAACAACCAGCAATTGGGAGGCACGTGGAATAACTTTCAACCGCCGGAGCAGGGAGTACCCGGAAGGCGGGAAGGGGGAGGAACCCGCGGCTTAGAATGCACTGCCACAAATGCCTTAACTGCCTTGATTCCCCAATCAACTATGGGGCAAACAATATCAGCAAAGCCGACATTTTTCTACTACCTTCCCGTAGCCATCGACAAAACAGTTCAGTTTGAGTTAGCAGACGAAAGCGACAAAACGGTATACAAAAAAAGTTTTCGGATGGTAACGAGCCGTCCTGGTATCGTTAGCATCAACCTCGCCTCCGACGGCAACTCGCCAGCCCTGGAAGTTGGCAAAAACTATCAATGGTACTTTACTATCAAATGCAACCCAAAAAACTATAGAGATGAGGTTCTCGTTTCAGGGTGGATAAACCGCATCGCAGTTGCCCCAACCTTGAAAACAGAGTTGGATCGATCGCCCGAGGGTCGCGCCAAGCTGAGCATCTTCGGCAAACAAGGTCTCTGGTACGAGTATTTGGCAGCTCTAGCTCAATTGCGCGTGGAGTCTCCCAGCGATGCCAGTTTAGCGATCGAGTGGTCAGAAGTGTTGAGTGCAGTCGAACTCGGCAAAATTGCCCGAGAACCATTAATCCCCAGTGAGTTAACACCCATCGCCAAAAAATAATTCCATACCAGATACATTTAACCTGGCAAATCCAGGAGCATTAAGATTCGCTAGGAAAAGCTCGGATGTTGCAACTGGGCATTTCTTATTGAAGCGATCGCTCTTCAAATCGTCCTAGAGTCCAGATCCTCGTGACTCAATCCCCCAATCGCCCAAATCTAAACTCTAAAATCTAAAAGATCGATCGACTTCGATAGCAAAATTGAGATGCTCCCGATCTCCTTGTCTCTGGAAAGCCGGACTATTGAAAATTTTATCGTCAAATTGCGCCGAATACTAAATGGTAAACTTGCATAGTGCAAGCAGCAGGCAAACTTATTTTACAAAAAATATTATTAATTATGCGCCCGAGAGCAAATATTGCAATATTTCGGTTGGGGATTTCACTTCTAACTGCGCTCCCCATTGCTTGCTTTGATGCCCATCAAGCTATATCCCAAACGGAGGATAGTTCTCAGTTGCCCGCCGCCGCTCACAACTTAGCCGATCCGGCCAACCGAGTATTAGCACTGCAAAAACTCGAAATCAAGCAGGATGAAACTGCAACTAACTCCAATCAACTGCCGGATTTTGCCGAAAACAATCCTCTTGACAACCAAGCCGATCGCTGTTCCACAATTAATAAAACTGGTTGTGATGCGCATCCGGAACCCGAAAGACTAAATTTAGTTAACACTGAGCCAAAATGTGAGAATCCCGTAGATTGCGATCTTTTAACCCAAAACTTACAAAATACTCCTCCAAACCTGCCCGCGCCACCGACTCAGCCAGATCCCAATCGCGATCGATTTTTGCAACCGGCCCCGCAGCCTTCCCCAGAACCTCCTCAAATACCGCCACCAGTTGCACCGGAGCGCCCGTCCCCAGTTCCCCTGCCACTCCCGAATCAGGTAATTCAGGTGCAGAAAATTCAAGTAGTTGGCAGCACAATTTTAAGCCAAGACGAAATTAATGCCTTAGTCAAGCCGTTAGAGGGCCGTTCTACCACGCTAGAACAGCTCAAACAAATCGCCGACAAAATTACCGAAATTTACCTCAATCGCGGCTACATCACTTCGAGAGCCGTCTTGCCGCCCCAAACTATCACCGCAGGAGTAGTCAAAATTCAAGTTATCGAAGGCAAGCTGACCCGAATTGAGGTAGAAGGAGCTAAAAGATTGCATCCAAGTTACATCCGCAGCCGGATTCGACTCGGTGCCCGAATGCCTTTAAGTACAGCTTCATTAGAAAACCAACTCCGGCTGCTGCGAGTCGATCCTTTATTTGACAATGTAGAAGCCAGCCTGCGGGCTGGGGATAATGAAGGAGAGAGCATTCTGATTGTCAGAGTTACGGAAGCTAATCCATTTCAATCTAGTTTCAGCATTGACAATTATTCGCCTCCCAGCGTCGGTTCTGAAAGATTGGGTGTTAGTTTGCGGCACCGCAATCTCACAGGAAATGGCGATGAACTTGCGGGTGCTTATTATCGATCGCTCGGCGATTCAGATGTCTTCGATTTCAGCTATCGCTTGCCGCTAAATGCGATGAACGGCACGTTGCAATTGAGGGCAGCGCCGAACCGCAACAGTATAGTACAAGAACCTTTTGATTCTGCTGACATTTCGGGAAAATCACATTTATTTGAAGTTAGTTACCGCCAACCGCTGCGGAGAACGCCGATCGAAGAATTTGCCTTATCTGCCGGTATTACTTATCAGAAAGGCAGAACTTTTGTCGCCGGTGTACCAACTCCATTTGGCTCGGGCCCTGACTCCAATGGTGTCACGACTACGACTGCGATTAAGCTGGGACAGGACTACATTCGGCGCGACCCCCAGGGTGCTTGGGCTTTGCGATCGCAATTTACGATCGGCACAAGCTTGTTTGATGCTACTCAAAATGAAGGTTCTGTCCCTGACGGACAATTTTTGAGTTGGCTGGGTCAAGTGCAGCGAGTACAGCGATTAAATGATAAACATTTATTAATTTTGCAGTCAGACTTGCAACTTTCTGCTAATAGTTTGTTACCTTCGCAGCAATTTGTAATTGGCGGCGGGCAATCTCTGCGCGGCTACCGCCAAAATGTGCGTTCTGGCGATAACGGCTTCCGACTGTCGATCGAGGATCGGATTACTTTGCAGCGGGATGCTTCGGGAAATCCCAAACTTCAATTAGCTCCTTTTTTGGATGCGGGTACGGTGTGGAACGCTCCCAACAATCCTAATAAAATAAGCTATCAGACATTTTTAGCAGGTATGGGTTTGGGGGTAATCTGGGAACCGATACGGCGGGTGAACTTGCGTGTAGATTATGCTTTTCCTTTGGTGAGAATTACCGATAAAGGCAACAACCTGCAAGATAACGGCATTTACTTCAACATCATTTACACGCCATAATACCAATTTAATGTGAAGTTGCATATATCTGGATCCCCCTCGCATCCCCATGATAGTCGGGGGACTTTGAGAAGAATCTTATCCCCCCCTTATTAAGGGGTGTGCCAGGGCGATCCGAATTATATGCAGCCTTATAAAAAATTGGTATAAGGGGAGTCGGGGATGGAGAAAGCATCCGATCGCAAAAAGCATTTTTTTTACAGCAGTGCTGTCCCCGCTCGCGTATTGTATCACTCGCGAGCGGGGACAGCGCTATAAAAGCTTGCGCCCAGATGCTCCCTGCCGAACTTTCTCGATCGGATATTAATCGCCGACTTCGCCGACAACCTCGGCAGCAGCCTGAGTTTCGAGCCAGAGTCCGAGCAACAACCGCTCCGCCCGATCGCTCAAAACAGTCGCAAACACCCCCTGGGCGCCCTCAGACGCCTCTCCAATCCACGTACCCCGCAGAGTCACCTCGACAAAATCAGCATCAGCAACACAAAGGTCGATCGAATCGGTATCATCTCGGCGGGCCTCAGATTCCAACAGAGACAGCGCCGGCAAATTCGCGGGCAGCAAAAATGCCGCAGTGCTCGGTTCAACGCTGATGCTTTGACCAACTCGCATAGCCAGCACAACTCGCAGCGCCACTAACTGTTCGGGAGATTGAGCCAAACGCTCCAGGTTAAAGCCCGTTTCAGTGTAAGTCAACTTCAGCATATTGACAGCCCTAAATTTGGAATTGAAAATTTGTCAGTAGTCAGTAGTCAGTAGTCAGTAGTCAGTTGACTGTTGTCAGTTTGCTTAGAAAAGGCTCGAAGGGTAATCAGCAGTCATCAGTCCTTAATGATTAGGATTTTCCGACGCTCCTAAACACACAGACGAAGGATAGGGCATTTGGTTCAGAGAAGCCCTGGCAGGGGAAATAAAATTTTTTCGATCTCGATCGATATCGAGAATCTTTTCCACTTTCCAATTACCAATTCCCAATTCCCAATTACCAGTTACCAATGACAACTGAGAACTGTCAACTGTCAACTGTCAACTGTCAACTGACTAATGCCCTATTCCCCAATTTGGTATTCGTGCCAAAACATTTCGGCAAAAGCAACAGTGGGGTGAATGGGAGCCTTTGGCTTGGTTCGCAGAGGCATTTGAGCTTCTATGGGAGTTCTGTCGCCCTTACGAGAGTTGCACCGTTCGCAAGCAGTCACCACGTTGTCCCAAGTATGCAGCCCGCCCTTCGATCGAGGCATCACGTGATCCAGCGTCAAATGCCGGTTGCTGCCGCAGTATTGGCAAGCATGAGAGTCTCGGCGCAGAACTTCCCGGCGATTGACCGGCGGAACTTTCCACAGCCGTTCCCTGTTACCAAAAGTCAAGCGGATTTGTTCGGGTACGTGGATGCTGGTGCTGGGCGATCGCACTACATAGCCATTGCCGGTGCTAAAATCCAGAGGTTCAGCCTTGCCTGTTACCAAAAGTACGATCGCCCGTTTGATGTTGACACGGCTCATTGGTAGGTAATTTTGAGAAAATACCACAACAGATTGCCTCAATACATCAGTTACTACGGTCACGGCTTGCTCCTCCTCGTTTGGATTTTAGATTTTAGATTTTAGATTTTAGATTTTAGATTTGGAATACTTCCCAGCATTGGCTACATCTAGTTTTCGCTAGTTCCCCAAGCCTTGCCAAATTGCTCCAATCTCCAATCAAATGCCCCCGCTTCTCCTACGAGTGAAGCGGGGGCCAGAAAAACTGCTTTCATGCAAATTTTCATCTTGTGTTGGTACAGTCGTTTAGCTGTACCTCCCGCTTCGCGTATCTTTATGATGTGGCCGTGCCACTTCCAGACCGTCCCGGTCTACCTCGTTGTCATTAATTTCTGCAATTAGTCCTAATCCACTATAACCGGGTTTAATTGGGCTTGTCCCAGCCCACGAGGTCGCTGTGAGGCTCGCCAAACCCGTCCCAAAGACTTGCCGTGAGGACTCAGCGCCACCCCTGGGGCGATCGCACTTGAGTTGATAAGTAGAATAGGTGGGGAAAAATTTCACAGTAGGCAGAATAGTGATCTGAGACCTTTAAATCTAGCTTTAAACATACTACACTGATATTACAGATATGTCCACCCGTCACGGAGAAAAATTATGCATACCCTACCTAGAACCTCAACCACCGAAATGGAAGTCACCAGCATTCGATTGGAAAGAGAGCTCAAGGAGAGATTGAAAGAGCTTGCTGGGAATCAAGGCTATCAAGCTTTGATTCGAGATTTGCTCTGGAATTACGTCCAGCAGAAGTCTGGAGAGTATCGTCAGATGTTTTGTCGATCGGATATTCGAGCCAGCATTAACGCCACAGCACAGCAGGAGGAACGCTGCGCCCTTACAGGAGAGTTGATTCGAGTTAATGAGCCGATGTTATTAGGCTTGACGATGCACGGCGAAATGGTGCCCCTGAGTATGGGGAGTATAGGCAATATGGCTGGATAAACCAGTTTACCGAGAATTTGTGATTGCGATCGGCCTGGGGTGAGAACCCCAGGCGCTGAAGATAAAACCCGAAGCATTTCCAAGATATCTATATTTAACGAACCGCGAAGACACGTTAGACGAAGCCGCGCGTAAGCGCTGCTTGGCGCGAAGGAAGATCCCAGAAGGAAGAGGCACTGGCTAATGCTAAACTTTCCATCGGGTGTGCCCAAAGACGATCGTAAATTTGATGGAAAAGATTAAGGTAATGCTGAAAAACCGCTACTTGAGTGCTGTAAGCTCGATCGCCCTTCTCACAATTATCACCGGATGCGCCGCTACCGAATCACCCCAACTTGCAACTCCCTCTCCTGTAGCCGAATCTTCCCCGCCACCAGTTAAACCAAATCAGCCGTTAACAGTCTCTGTCAACAATCCCGAAACCGCCACAAATACCAAAATCCAGCAATATCTAAACGGATTGACGGCCCAAGGTTCTGCCAAAGAAGACCAAGGAATCTGGATGCAATCGGGCAATACATTACTCGCCAATCATCAAGGTACAGTTCCTCTGTCAGCCGCTTCCATTACCAAAGTAGCAACATCTCTGGTAGCCCTCCAACAATTCGGGCCGGAACATCAATTTATCACCGAAATTAGTACCAACGGCACCATCAAAGACGGCGTATTAAAAGGCGATTTAGTAATTGAGGGCAGTGAAGATCCGTTGTTTGTGTGGGAAGAGGCGATCGGCCTCGGTAACATCTTAAATAAAAAAGGCATCAAACGAGTCACTGGCAGTTTAATAATTGTCGGTAAATTTTACATGAACTTTGAATTAAATCCCCTCAAATCAGGAGAATTGCTCAAACAAGCATTGAACAGTGAAATCTGGCCCAGCGAAGCAGCCGCCCAGTATCAAACACTTCCTCCCAATACACCGAAACCCCAAATAGTAATTGATGGTACTGTCAAAGTTTTGCCAGCACGTCCCAGCGCCGTACCGTTAGCCAAACATTATTCTTTACCCCTCGCCGAACTGATCAAAAAAATGAATCAGTACAGCAACAATCTCATGGCAGATATGCTAGCTGATACTGTCGGTGGCGCCAAAACAGTCGCGCAAAAAGCAGCAGCAGCAACCGGAGTTCCTTCCGCCGAAATTCAACTCGTCAACGGTTCCGGATTGAGCGACGACAATCGCATTTCTCCTAGGGCTGCCTGCGGGTTATTTATCGCTTTAGAACGCTACCTGCAACCTTACAACATGACAGTTGCTGATGTCTTAACTGTAGTTGGCAAAGATAAAGGAATCTTGTCAGAACGGGCGCTGCCAAAGCTAGCAGTAGTCAAATCTGGCACGTTGGATAATGTTAGCGCTTTGGGCGGAGCGCTACCCACTCAAAAACAAGAAACCGTGTGGTTTGTGATTATGAATCGAGGGGCAAATGTCGAGGCATTTCGCACTCAGCAAGAGGTTTTGCTGAAAAGCTTTTTGACTGAATGGGGAAGCGTTCAAGTTTCGCCGCCGGAATTAACGCCAAATCCTGCTAGAAGCAGTAAGGTATCTCGCAGCGAACTTGTTCTATAACATCAGATTTGATAAATAATATCAGGGCTGTTTCATTCTCCAAAAAACGAGGATTTTGTAGGGGTAGTGCCAACAAAGCCTACCCCGCCCCACCAACGAAAAATCGTTTATTTCTGAGATCTGGGCGGGCACGGGGGCACCTGACAGGTGTAGGTTTTTTACAACTAGGAGGAGTTACAAACATAAAAGGCATCCACAGGAGTGTGAGGGAAGGAACTCCAACGCTCCAGATGAATGGGAATATTGCTAAGTAAATTAGCCATCAA
>NZ_JAHRFA010000114.1:0-18770 GCF_020883045.1 Microcoleus sp. CAWBG58
TAAGTGTCTATATTACATTTTGCTGTCGAGGGTTTAGTTATTTTTCTCATTGTCCGATACCTAGAAAGTAGACGACCCATATTTATCAATTCACTGTTTCGTTATTTTGTCAATGCGTAAGTCCTAGAGGATTGAAAACTGCTCGATCTATTATTGTAGCCGATGTACTAGAAAAACCGTTCCCCTCGCCCGTCGCCAGCAAGTGTCTCAGATCGCAAGGCCGGTCGTAGCGAAGCGGGGCGTAAGCCATCGCCCTCACTGCCCAAAATCCTAAAAATATGTCAAATTAAGTAAGGGGTAATAAAATAACTTTTGGCATATCAGTAGACAGTTATGACAACAAAACTAAGAGCTACAGACACAGACAAAATGGAGATAGACTTGCAGCAGTTCAGGGCAGACCAAGAACTGATACTCAACCAAGTAGATAATGCGATCGCTCTTTTCGACTCGTCTGACAGCTTAGTTTTGTTTAACAAAAAATTGGCCGAGACTTGGGGACTGTCCCCAGAATGGCTGGCAACCAAGCCTAAGTGCGACTTGTTGTTTGCCGAAATTGTCGATCGCGGTTACTTGTCGCTTCAGCAGTGGGAAGAGTTTCAGGAAGCGCTACAAAAATCTCAGGATGAAAGTTTATCATTCTATTTCGAGCAATCCAATGCGGTTTGTTTGGAAGTCTTCGCCACAATTACCAACAGCGGCGGGCGGCTGTTTACCTTTCGAGACGTTACTGTATACCAAAACTCCCAAGCTAGCTTGAACGCAGAAGTCAGGCGCCTGACATTTCTTTTAGGCTTAACTGAACGCCTGCAAAACTCTCACAGTTTACAAGAAATAGGTCAGTTTGCCCTCACTTATCTGGTAGAAGCGACGAATGCTGCTTTCGGAGACGTGAAAGTGATTAGCGGCAAGGGAAAAGAGCGGCAAGCGGCGGCGATTTCCAACCAAATTTCTACTCAATTTCTGGCTAGTTACGGGGAACCAGTCGCCGCAGGAATGCAAGAATTGCTCGACAAAGGCATTCCCTACGGCACCGGTTTGCTGTGGGAAGTGGTGGAAACTGGTAAAGCTTTGTTTGTCGATGATTATGCCGAACATCCCAATGCTGTGCCGCAATTTCGGCATCCGGGAATCGGACAATTGGGCATTTTTCCGATCGCATCTACTGACGGTACAATCATCGGAGTGCTGACGCTGGAGTCGCGCAACGTCAAAAAACTGCAAGCTTCCCTTCACCAAGAAGTGCTCGCGGCTGCTTGTCGGACTCTGGGGGCGGCGATCGAGCGGGCTCAGACACAAGAAAACCTCCGCCAAGTTAACGAACAATTAGAGTATTCTTCTCAGTTAAAATCTGAGTTTTTAGCCTCGATGTCCCACGAATTGCGGACGCCTCTCAACAGCATTCTCGGCTTTTCAGACTTGCTGCTGCGCCAAACATCGGGCCAGTTGAGCGATCGACAAATCAACTATGTAGAACTGATCGAAAAAAGCGGTCAGCACTTGTTACAGCTAATTAACGATATTCTCGATCTTTCTAAAATTGAAGCAGGAAAAGTAGAACTCAATTTACAGCCGGTTCGCGTTCACGAACTGGCGACAGACTGTCTGAAAATGATTCAGCCGCGGGCAGACAAAAAGCGAATTGCTTTGTCTTTAGAACTCGACTACCGCATTACTAAAGTTTGGCTCGACGAACGGCGAGTGCGACAAATTGTGATTAATTTACTTTCCAATGCTATCAAATTTACCCCGGAACGGGGACAAGTTAAACTCAGCGGGCGTCTGGCCTACGGCAATGAAATTAATGGCGATTACCGCCCTGATTGTTCTCCTGTAAATGCCAGCACTCCTTACTTTTGTCTTGAGGTGAAAGACTCGGGTATCGGCATTCCTCAGGATCGCTGGCACTTGCTATTCCGACCTTTTCAACAGGTGGATTCTTCCCTGACTAGGCGCCACGAAGGTACGGGTTTGGGTTTGGCTTTGACTAAGCGTCTGGCGGAATTGCACGGCGGAACTGTTTCTTTTCAATCTATTTGCGATCGCGGCAGTTTGTTCCGCGTTTGGCTGCCTTTGACGGAGATGCGTCACGAGTTGGGTAGCTTTGCTGCTTGTGCTTTGGATGCCAAGTTAGTTCCTGCTTCTGCGATCGCACTACCACTTGGCAGCAAGCGGATTCTGGTGGTGGAAGACCAGCCTTTTAACCAAATGTTAATTTCAGAGGTTATGGAATTGGAGGGCTACAGCGTAGAGATTCTGGAGGATGGTTCGGCAATGCTCGATCGCATCCTTGCCGCCTCTACTGCGCCGGAGTTACTGCCGGATTTGATTTTGATGGACATTCAGTTACCCGATGTTGACGGCTTTGAGTTGATGCGCCGAGTCAAAGCAAATCCTGTCTGGGAGTCGGTACCGATGATTGCGGTGACGGCGATGGCGATGGCTGGCGATTGCGATCGATGTTTGGAAGCTGGCGCTTCTGCTTATTTGAGCAAGCCGCTGGATCTGAATTTGGCGATCGCTACAGTCCGTTCTTTTCTCAACTAATAATAATTATTTGCAGTTCCAGCAGTGCCATTTATTACAATTTATAACTGAAAAGGTTAGACTCAATAGTAGATAAATGTCTGTAGGACTTGCGCGCACTTGCCTCAGAAACCCGGTTCCTGCCAAAAATATCGAGTTTAATAACGAGAAATATATGAATTAACCAGGTTTCGAGCTGCTCGCGCGAAAGTCCCGAGCTAAATTCAATTTATTATATCATATTCCATGTCAAACAAGTCGCCCTGCATCATGTTGGTTGATGACGAGCCAGCTAATCTAATTCTACTGGAAGAGTTATTGCAACTAAAAGGATACACAACAGTATCAGCGCTATCTGGCGATGAAGCGCTCTTCCTCGCCCGTGTATCTCGACCGGATTTAATTTTACTAGATATTATGATGCCGGATCTGAACGGTTTTGATGTGTGCGAGATCCTGCGGAATGATACCGCATTGCAAACTGTACCGGTAATTTTTTTGACTGCCCTCGATGACGATACTTCTCGCCTCAAAGGGTTGGAAATTATGGCCGACGATTATTTAACCAAGCCTTTTAACAGTCGCTTGCTGCTGGCGAAAGTTGAAAATATTTTGCAGTTGAGCCAAATGCGATCGCAAGCTGTATCTTCCCAATTCAACCACCAGGTAAAAGAGCAAAGCAAGCGCCAAATTGCCGCCGCCTGGGAGGCCAACGAATATCTTTCCGAAAAATTTCATCTATTTGTCCCGGAGCAGCTTCTCGAACGAATTGCGCCGAAAGGGATAGAATCAATTCAGTTGGGCAATGTCACAGAAGAAGAGCTGACTATTTTATTTTGCGACATTCGCGGGTTTACGGCGATCGCCGAATCTCAAGAAGCACGCGAAACCTTTGAATGGTTGAATGCTTTGTTTACGAAAATGAACGATTGCATCACCTCCCACCGCGGGTTTATTGACAAATACCTCGGCGATGCCATCATGGCAGTATTTGATCGGCCGCATTCTCACGCTATAAATGCGATCGAAGCCGCAGTAGCCATGCAAGAAAGTTTGCATGAATTTAATGCCGATCGCCACAAATACAATTTAGAATATCCCGTCAATATTGGTACGGGAATTAACACAGGTATCGGCATGATCGGCACCTTGGGTTCCGATCGCCGGATGGACTCCACAGTCATCGGCGATGTGGTAAATACAGCTTCTCGGTTAGAAAATTTAACCAAAATATACGGTTGCCAAATAATTGTGAGCGAAAATGCGATCGTTCACGCGAGAGAATTTCTAAATAACATACATCCGAACTCAAACTCAAAAGAAAGTATATTATTAAAGTGCGACTTGGAAGTGGAAACACCGGAGAGTATGATTTCTGGTTCTCGCGCAACAGCAGCAGCAGACAGCCATTCGCCCAGCAACAACTATTATTATCGCTGGATCGATCGAGTAACGCCGCGCGGCAAACAGCAAGCTATTGAAATCTACGAAATCTGGCCAGCCTCCAGTCCCGACTCTGAAGCCAAACAGCTTACCCAAGCTTTATTTGACAAAGGAATTCAAGGATGGCAATCCGAAAGATTTGTCGCCGCCTTGGGATATTTTCAGCAACTAATCGAACAAAATCCTGCTGATGCAGTGGCACGTTTTTATATAGAAAAATGCCAAGAAAAACTAGGTCTTATACCTGCAAATAGCAGCTCAGAAATCAGCTAAATAAAACTGGTTCGTAGTGAGGACTTCAGTCCTTCTTAAGGTTCGTAGTGAGGACTTCAGTCCTTCTTAAGGTTCGTAGTGAGGACTTCAGTCCTTCTTAAGGTTCGTAGTGAGGACTTCAGTGCTCAGTCTCAGTATCAATAAGGACTAAAGTCCTTACTACGAACCTATGAGAACATTCTAAATTGAGCTCGCAGCAATAAAGACTAAAGTCCTGACTGCGAACCTAGGAAATAGCTCGAATTTAGTTCGCATCAAACCGCCGTCAAAACCTGCTCTCTCAACTTCCCAATCAACTCATTAACACCGCCAGAATTTAAACGATAACTCAAAGGATGACCGATCAAATAAGCCGAACTTTGAAACAACACATCAATTTCCACCAAACCATTTTCTCGCAAAGTTTTGCCAGTCGAAACCAAATCCACAATCGCCTCCGACATACCCGTAATCGGCCCCAACTCCACAGAACCGTAAAGAGGCACAATTTCCACCGGCAAATTCAAATTATGAAAATATTCCCTCGCACAGTGCACGAACTTAGAAGCAACTCTACCGTGAGGAGGCAAATCCACACTGCGCCGATAAGAACTAGATTCCTTCACCGCCACCGACAGCCGACACTTGCCAAATTGTAAATCAATTAAATTTGCAACTTTCGGAGTTTTTTCCCGCAAAACATCATAACCCGCAACGCCCAAATCAGCTTGACCGTATTCCACATAAACCGGCACGTCGTGCGTCCTTACTAGCAAAGCTTTTGCCGTTCCGGTAGTGTCATAAATTTGAAGTTGGCGGTTAGAGGAATCGAGAAAAGCACTGAAGTCTAATCCAACGGATTTAAACAGTCGAATGCTATCTCCTAACAGTCCGCCTTTGGGAAGTGCTACGGTAATCATATAGATTTGAAATTCTAAATTGCTGAATTTGGGATGCGGAATCGGCGCTGCCCGAGCGGAAACAGCTTTTTCCTCAACTACAATAGCACGAATTGTTCAAATATCAAAATAAGTTCAGGTATTGCTAATAATTGTGTTTGTGTATAATATATTGTATTGAGGCTGATACCAATCTTTTATGAAGCTGCATAGAATCCGATCCCCCCCTAACCCCCCTTAATAAGGGGGGAATAAGATTCTTCTCAAAGTCCCCCTTCTTAAGGGGGATTTAGGGGGATCGAGATATGTGCAACTTAACATAAAATTGGCATGAGTTGAATCTGATTTTATTAAAGATTGTCTGTTAGATAGATGATAGCTGAAAGCAAAAATATGACAAAATTGACTCTCGTAATCGGCAACAAAAATTATTCGTCTTGGTCACTGCGTCCTTGGCTGGCGATGAAACAAGCTGGACTAGATTTTGCCGAAGTGAGAATCCCCCTAGACGGGCCGACAACCCATGGGGAAATTCGGCGCTATTCTCCCTCGGGAAAAGTACCAGTTTTAATTGATGGCGACTTGAAAGTGTGGGAATCTTTAGCAATTTGCGAGTACGTTGCAGAACGCTTTGCAAATCATTTGTGGCCGGCCGATTTAGCGCAACGGGCGATCGCCCGTTCCATCTGCGCCGAAATGCACGCAGGCTTTCAAAATCTCCGCGAAAATATGCCGATGGACTGTCGCAACCGCTATCCAGGCGAAGGAATGACCCCCGGTGTCGAAGCAGAGATCGATCGCATCTTTGCCATTTGGCGCGAATGCCGCCAAAAATTTGGCACCAGTGGCGATATGCTATTCGGAAATTTTACAATTGCTGACGCCATGTTTGCCCCCGTTGTCATGCGTTTTGTCACCTACGAAGTCAAATTAGATGCACAAGCACAAGCTTATGCTGATGCGCTGTTGGCACTACCTGCAATGCAGGAATGGCTAGCAGCAGCTTACAGCGAATCGGAAAGTATTGCACATTTTAAAATGTAGCAAAAATCAGTTTACTAAACCTCAACAGGTCGCGATCGCCACCTCACCACAGATGGCAACCACGGGGGATTTCCCCCTAAAAAACCTGCTTGTTTGCAAGTTTTATGTAATTCATGCTCAAATCAAAAGTCTAAAACCTAAAATCAGGATGCGGATTCTTTTAGTTGATGATGAAGTTGAGTTGACTGACCCTTTGAGTCGAGTTTTAACCCGCGAAGGTTATACCGTTGATGTCGCATTTGACGGCGCAAATGGCAGCAATTTAGCAATGCAGGGAAATTACGATTTGCTAATTTTGGATTGGATGCTTCCGAGACAAACCGGATTAGCAATTTGTCAGCAATTGCGATCGCAAGGACGGAATACCCCAGTCCTATTTCTCACCGCCAAAGACACCCTAGACGATCGCGTACAGGGACTCGACGCAGGCGCAGACGACTATCTAGTCAAGCCTTTTGAACTGCGAGAGCTCCTAGCCAGAGTCCGCGCCCTACTGCGGCGGCCCCCTACTTTTGACCCCGAAGTGGCTGTCGGGCGCCTGCAAATTGCAGATTTACAGCTAGACTACGACAATCAAATAGCCTATCGGGGCGATCGAACAATTGACCTATCAGAAAAAGAATGTCAACTATTAGAATACCTAATGCGACATCCCGGTCAAATACTAACACACGAACAAATCCACCAATACCTGTGGAGTGAAGCCGAAAAACCCAGCAGCAACGTATTAGCAGCTCAAATTCGCCTCCTGCGCCGCAAAATAGAAGCACCGAGCGAATCCGTCCTAATTCACACAGTCTACGGCAGAGGCTATCGCTTTGCAGAACCCAGTTAATAATAGGAATTCTGCTCATCTTCCATCTTCCTTCGTGTCCTTTGCGCCTTCGCGGTTCCATCTTCCATCCGAAGCATTCTTCCTTTTACGCCAGAGGCTATCGCTTTGCAGAACCCAGTTAATAATAGGAATTCTGCTCATCTTCCATCTTCCTTCGTGTCCTTTGCGTCTTCGCGGTTCCATCTTCCATCGCAAGCATTCTTCCTTCACACCCTAAAGCAATCCCTACATATCTTGACAAACCAAAGTAATTACCGTCACCTCCGGCGGACAAAATAACCTCCCCGGCGCATAAGTACCCAAACCGCGATTCACGTACAACCAATTACTCCCAACCCGATGCAAACCGCTAGCCCATTCCCAGTGACGAACTACTCGATCGCAAGCCGACACAAAAGGAACAAATTTTCGGATTCCTTCAGGAATCAAATAACCAATTTTTCTCACCCAAGCATACAAAGGCCCGATACCAGGAATCACAATTTGACCCCCATGAGTGTGTCCCGAAAACTGCAAATCAATCCGCCACTGTTGCAGGTGTTCAGCAGTATCAGGATTGTGAGACAATACAATCCGAGGAATTGCCGGATTGATTGATGCCATTACAGGCGCAGGTGCAAAATCGCCAGACCAAAAATCGGCAAACCCAACTAAAGCCAATTCAGATCCCAAAGGATAAATCGCTTCATTGTACAAAACCCGAATCCCTGCATTATTCAAAGCATTAGCAACCTTAATCTTTGCCCCTGGATAATAGTGATCGTGATTGCCCAAAACAGCGTAAATTCCCACCCGACTTTGCAAATTTTTCAATCGCTGCACCAAGCCGTAAATAGGCGCCGGATCGTAGGTGATAAAATCTCCGGTTAAAAAAATTAAGTCTGGTTCCGCTTCATTAGCCGCCACAATCGCCTCTTCTAGCAACCATTCCGACAGCCGCTCCCCATCATAGTGAAAATCCGTAAGCTGTACAATTTTAGTACCCGATAGATTTGCTGGCAGATTTGCGATCGGTATAGTTAAACAGTCTACTCGCAGTTTCCCAGTTAATAACCTGTGCATAAATATAAGGTTTATTGAGACAGCGCAACCTCTAGCTTAGCAAATAAACAAGCAAGAGTGCAAAAATCGATTGTTTTCCCTCTAGATTCTGCCATCTGACTAATGATTAATAACTCCTAACTCCTAACCCAATGCCAAAGTGCTTCTTAATTCTTGCTTCTTACATCCGTTAAATCCGTTACATCCGTTACACAATCCTTTGCCGAACTTCACTTTTGATAAATTACCTCAAAAGTTTCGATAGCTTTTTTCTTACCTTTAACTATCACAGAGCCAATTTTCCTAAATTCAAATATATCTTGAGTAGCGCTGTAAACACTGTCGCTCACCAAAATTTGTCCTCCCTCAGCCATTGACTGCAACCTAGATGCAATATTCACCTCATCCCCGATCGCAGTATAATCCATGTGCTGCGGCGAACCAATATTACCAACAACAACCTCCCCCGAACTAATGCCAATACCAGTCAGAAAATTATCCGCAATCCAAGGCACAGACATCCTCCTAATGCGGCGCTGCATATCGATCGCAGTTTCGATCGCCTTCCTTTCGCGATCGACCACTTCCGAAGGCGCTCCAAACATTGCCACAATCATATCTCCCACAAACTTATTCACAGTACCTTCATGACTAAAAATAACCTCTACCATCTCCGTGAAATACTCATTTAAATACATCACTATTTTCTCAGCCGGCAGTTCTTCACACTTAGTAGTAAAATCTCTAATATCCGAAAAAAGCACCGTTAAATTGCGCTTAGTTGGATTCAGAGAAATATCTCCTTTAGCTTCGATAACTGCTCGCACCACCTGGGGAGAAAGGTATCTTTCCAAATTATTTTTAATTCGTTCTTCCTTCAATTTACTTTCATGTAAAAGCGCATTCTCGATCGCCGCCGCCGCTTGCGATGCCAAAGCCGTAAATAATTTTAAATCCTGTGCCGTATAGTTGACAAGTTCGTTATGACTAATATTGATAACGCCGATTGTACCGTTCTGAGTTGTTAGAGGTGCACAAATCATAGAACGCATCTCATTTTCTCCCATAACATATCTCGGATCGGACAATACATCATTGACTATTTCAGCTTTACCAGAAACAAAAATATGACCTGCTATCCCCATATTGGAACCGATTTTTGTTTTATGGTTGTACTCTTTACCCCGAGCAGAAACAATCTCCAGTTTTCCTGTCTTTTTATTCATTAGCATCACTGAAATATTGGTAGACTCAATCAACTTTTTCGCTTCAGTTACCACCAATTGACTGACTTCACAAACACCCAAACAAGTAGATATTTTGCTTGAAAAATCGTACAAAAAATTAACTTCTTCGTACTTATCTAAAGTATCAACAGCCAGAGTTCTTATATCCAAGTCGGCGCTGGCAGCATAACTCAGCATATCTGCAATAAATGCTGCTTTTTGACTTCCTGTTACGTAACCGATAACTTCATCGGCTAGGATGATAGGATAAGTATTGAAGTAGGTCTGACAATCTTCGCCAAATAAAATAGACCCTTCAGCATTCCGAATAGCGCTAGGAGTATCTAAAACACCGAGCGCGCCCTCAAGAATCGCCCGCAAATCTTTTTTAGAAATCAATTTTTTGAGATTGATACGAACCATTTACTTTGCTATTAATCATCAGTGAGCGATCTATCATTATTCATTCGTTTGTAACCAGTCAGCCGATTTGAGGATAGAGATTTTAGATTTTAGATTTACGAGCGCAGATAACTCTGCGAGCTTGAAACTTAGTCTAAAACTTTTGGAGCATCCACGACTATAGCCGGGGGATTGTATCCGTTTTTGGGCAGGCTAGCAACCACCAAAAACCAAAAAATATTCTTGTGAATTGATTGTATACCTCTCGCTACATCTGTGCCGTCAAACCCAGAATTTCCCTAGCTTTGACCAGCACTTCTTTCGGGCGAAAAGGTTTAGTCATATAAAGATTTGCCCCCACAGCCATACCGCTTTGCTTATCATATTCTTGTCCCTTAGCTGTCAACATAATAATGTAAACGTCCTCCATACCTAGTTCATTTTTAACCGTATTGCATACCTCTAACCCGCTCATTTTCGGCATCATCACATCGAGAAAAACCAAATCCGGCTTTTCTTCCTTAATTCTGTTCAACGCCTCAACTCCATCTCTCGCAGTCAGCAACTCTACATCATCCTCATCTTCCAACTTTTCTAGAGCCTGCTCCATCAAAATCAGAATATTCGGTTCGTCATCCACAATTAAAACTTTTTTCACAACAATTTCCCATGAATGTGTTTGCTCAGCCCGTTATCCTCTACAATATCTCCCAAAACAATTATGGAGACTTTTTCCAAGCCCTTAGTAAGGCGCAATTTTTTGACTAATTCTTGCTCTTGAGATAAGGCTTCGTCAATAATAATTAAATCCAGCTCGATCGCTCTCACTCGATCCAGGCATTCTGTAACATCAGATGCCTCCATCACATTATATCCCTGAAAAAGCAACGCAGCCGACAAATTTTTGAGAGTAGAAGCATTGTTAACAACGACCAACACCGTCTTATTAGACATCCCTTGTCGCAGCAGCAAGCCGATCTCCTTTAACAGTCCCGCTATATTTATAGGCTTGGTAAAATACCTGTCAACTCCCAAACGCCAGCCCCTGTCTCTGTTTTGAATTAGGGACACGATGATAATCGGAATCCCCCGAGTTTCTGGATCATTTTTGAGAACTGCCGCCACATCAAAACCGTCGATGTGAGGCATCATTACATCTAAAATAATCAGATCCGGTTTGACTGCTTTAGCCTGAGAAATAGCATCTCTACCGTTAATTGCCTCCGCGACTTTATATCCTTCTTGTTCCAGTGACTGCCTCAACATATCTCGGATGTTAGGCTCATTGTCAACAACTAAAAGTTGCTGGCCTCCTTTAACGCCGAGCGGAGTTCTGCTGAGCACTTGCTGTTTCAGTTGCCCGATTAAATCATTGATAATTTTGCATTTTTCCACCGACTCAATATTTTTAACTAGCGGTATACTAAAGAAAAAAGTGCTGCCCTTGCCTAACTCACTTTCTAGCCAAATTCTACCGCCGTGGTGTTCAACGATTTGTTTAGAAATTGGCAGCCCCAATCCAGTACCTTTAGGCTTTTCGGTCAGGATATCTCCCACTTGTTTAAATCTTTCAAAAACTTTGCTTTGGTCTTCTGGTGCAATGCCGATGCCAGTATCAATAATGCTAATAACCAGCTCGTCACCCTCTACTCTTGCCCGACAGGTGACAGAACCTGATTCTGTGAACTTGACTGCATTCGAGATTAAATTGATCGCGACTTGAACCATGCGATCCCGGTCTACTAATACCTGTGGCAGTCCGGGACTAAAATCTTTAATCAACTTTAAATTATTCTTTTCTAATAAAGATGACGTAGCGGCGATCGCCTGTTTTAAGATTTGCACTGGATTTGTCGGCTGTAACTGCCATTCAACTCGCCCCGCTTCCATCTTAGCAATATCCAAAACATCATTAATTAAAGATGTCAGCCGTTCAGCTTCTGACACAATAATGTTAATATTATCTGCAACTTTATTTAAAGCTTTTTTAATTTTTTTGTCTTCCGATGCGACTCCGGGAACAATCACTTCTTCAAGTTTTTCTTTGATCAGCGAAGCAAAACCCAAAACCGAAGTTAAAGGCGTCCGCAGTTCGTGAGAAACTGTAGCCAGAAAATCAGTTTTCATTCTATCAACTTCTCGTTCCACCGTCACATCTCGAATCAAAATCACCGAACCGAGAGAGCGATCTGCTTCGTCTTTCACCGCTTCTTTCAGAATAGTTGTCGCTAAAGCTTGACCTATCCTAGAATTTTCTAGTTCCACTTCCAGCGTCACAATTTCTCCCTCTCTATGTTCAGTCGCCTCCACCAATTGGGCTAATTTTTTAGGAAAGATTTCGGATACTTTTTTCCCCTTCAGGTCAACATCTTTCAATTCAAACATCGCCAGCAGTGCCGGATTAAACCTGGTAATTTTAGCTTCAATGTCAGTGACTAATAACCCGTCAGCCAAATTGTCAACGATCGCATTTAAATCAGCCAAAGTCGTCCGCAATTCCCAGGACTGCTTTTTAGTGCGATCGAGCAATTCTGCTTGGTTCATAGCTACTCCCAATTGACTGCCAACCTGAGCCAGCAACCTCACTTCTCCCGCTTCCCACTCACGGGGACCCGAGTTCTGGTAAGCTGCTAGCAAACCCCAGAGATTTTCCCCCACAAAAACAGGCGCTACACAATATGCTTTGGCTTGAATTTGTTCCAGAATTTCGATATGACATGGAGAGTGACCAATTTTATAGATGTCATCAACCACAAAAATTTCTTGATGGCGATACCTGCCACCCTCAGTTTTTTGTAAATAATCATCTTGCCAGACAGTTTTAATTTTATCAGTTACTAAAGGTATCCAACCTTCTGCTACCGACTCCGACACAAATTCCCCGCTCCAGTTTGGAAAAAAACGGTAAACTCCAACCCGATCGCAATTGAGAATTTGCCGTACTTCTTGAGTTGTTGCGCTAAATATTTTGTCAATATTTAGCGTCTGGCGAATCCGTTCAATTACTCTAGTTAATGTGCGTTCCTGTTCGGCTGCTTTCGCCTGCTGTTTAGCTTGAAACTGTATTTGTTCTAGGTACTCGGATTGCTGCAAAGCCACGCCCAAATGAGTGGCAATTTGATTCAGTAACTTTACTTCTGTGTCTTCCCAGTGACGCGCACCTGTGTGTTGAAAGGCACTGAGCAATCCCCAGAGTTTCTCTCCTTTAAAAATCGCAACTACCGCACAGGATTTGACACCAAAATATTCTAAAGCTTCTATGTGACAATCGCTCTGGCCGGCATTGTAGATATCATCAGCAATAAAGGTTTCCGCACACCGGAATCGACCTCCTTGGTGTTCGTTTAAGTAGGGGTCTTCCCAACCGCTGCCTACCAATTTCGGCCAGTTTCCCGATTCAGATTCAAAGATAAAGTCGCCGAAATAGTCTTCACGGAATTGATAAATGGCAATGCGATCGACATTCAAAAGTTTGCGAACTTCTGTCGCTGCTGTCTGGAAAATTGTTTCCATATCTAAGGTTTGGCGGATCTTATCAATCATCCGAGTTATGGCTCGTTCTCGGTCTGCTTCCTTAACCAGCTCTTCTGTCCGTTTTCGCAATTGCTCCTCTAGAGTAGTCTGGAGTGCTGTTGACCGCCTATGAGCTTCATCTAAAAGTTTTGCTTGCTGTATTGCTACTCCTAAATGCACCGCAATTTGACTGGCAAAGTCAATTTCATCTTGCTGCCACTGGCGTGGGGCGCGACATTGGTGAATGCAGAGCAATCCCCAAAGTTTATTTCTTTTGATTAAAGGTACGATTAAGTTTGCTTTGACATTAAATTGAGCAAGAACAGCTATATGGCAATCGCTCAATCCGGCTTGATTGATATCATTGACTGCCTGAATTCTTCCTTGCTGATACCGCATTGAATATTGTTTGCCAAAGCAGTGATCGTGCACCTTTACAGCTTTTACTGAATGAAACTCTGGGATCACGTCTTCTGACACAAATTCCCCGTCGTCAAATCCTGACTGCTGGTAAAATCGAAATATTGCTACTCGATCGGCATTCAGCAGTTGGCGAACTTCCCGAGCGGTTGATTGAAAAATAATATCTAAGTCTAACGACTCGCGAATTTTGGTCACTACAGCAAATAGCGCCTTTTGTTTGGCAACTATAGCGGGTTCGGGTTTCGATGCCGACTCTAGTTCGGCAACGCGCGCTTTGAGGGTCTCTACCTGGCTTTTGAGGGACTCGTAATCTTCTGTATCTAATCCTACATAATTTTCTGACATGGGTTTAACTCTCTTGTGGTTAGTTTATTAAGTATTGATAGTTGTTTATTTTGATAAGTATTAACTCAATTTAATTTTTTTTCAACCAATTTTAGAGAGGATTTGCTCGCTCTGGTTTGATAATTATTGATTAAGGCTCAGTGCGCTAGATTGGCGATCGCACGAGTTGAATTGTCGATCGAACGCTACCCCGATTGAAGCGGGCTTACGCACGCAACTGCTACAGCATTTTTATAATATAGATGACTGGATTGACATACTCCCACCACACTCGCGGATTACCGCTATAGTGGGGGATTCTTATTCACGGTTCATCGAAGTCCACTTATTGGATCAAATTACTTATCAGCAACAGCGGTGGTCTTCTCCCCGTGCTTTCCCGATTTCTCGGCAGATCCCTCTTGCCCAGAGGTACTGTGTTTATTCCACTCAACACCGAGAATGTTCAATCCTTTGTGCAAGATATTTAAAGCCGCATTTGTATCGCGACAAATCTCAATCTTGCAACTAGGACATGAATGCGTTCTAGTGCTAAGAGATTTTTTCACTCGATGACCGCAATTAGAGCAATCGCCAGACGTATAGTTTGGCGATACTGACACAACTACTTTATCCCAAATCTTGCCGTAGTAGTCCAACCATTGAGTGTATTGATACCAACCAGCGTCCGAAATTGACTTGCAATCGTGCTGATTCTTGACCATGTTTGCAATGTTTAAATCTTCATACACCACGACATCGTTAGATATCACTACGTTTCGAGCTTGTTTAATTGCCCAATCTTTCCGCTGGCGTTGAATTTTCAGATGGATTTTGCCTAGTCGTTTTCGCGCTTTGTGATAGTTTTTTGATTGAGGTTTAGCACCCTTCACAAACTTCTTGCTTAATTGGCGTTGGGCTTTCTTGAGTCGCTGCGCGGCTTTTCTCAAGAACTGCGGATATATCACGGCATTATCATTTTGGTCTTTGGTGAAAAACTTCAGTCCTAGATCCAACCCGACAACATTACCCGAATATTCCCCTTGCTCTTTACGGTCGGCATCAAAACAGAATTGGGCATAATACCCATCTGCTCTACGCACAATCCGCACGCGATTAATTTTTAACCTATGCAAATCTTCCTGTGTTTCATTGTTGCAGAATATCGACAATGTTCCGATCTCAAAGCCATCTGTGAATGCGATCGATTTGCAATCATCGGATAGTTTCCAGCCTGAAACTTTGTATTCAACAGAGCGACAATGTTTTTTAAACTTGGGAAAACCTTTCTTGCCTGCACCTTTTTTACATCGAGTATAGAAATTAGAGATAGCAGCCCAAGCACGTTCGGCACTAGCCTGTCTAGCTGCGGAGTTGAGCTTTTTAGCAAAATCAAACTCTTTGGCTAAGTCTTTGCATATACTGTACAGATCGGCTTTACTCGTACCTTGATTATCCATCCAATAGCGAAGGGCTTTGTTCCGAATGAACTGGGCCGTTCGGATTGCGTCATCAATGGCAGAATATTGCTCTGCTGTACCGTATTTTAGCTTAGCTTCTCTAACTATCATGGATCTATGATAACATAGTTTTATCCAGGAAAATACAGATAAAATATAGCAAGACAATGAATTTGCTCGTCTTCTCATGCCTGTCGTCTTTCCGAGAGCTAGCGATTGTCGGGATTGTCGGACGGGCAATCGGCGACTCACTCGCATTCATCCCACCATCAAGCGGGGTACCGCTCTGATGCGGGCATTTTGCTGCTCTAGGTAACAAGCTGTTTAAAACCCGCGCTCATCCCCTTCTGACTGGCATTCCCCGCCCCGCATCTATATTCTTTTAGCAATTTTCCAAGCTTAGACACAGCGCCGCATCCCGATCGCGCGCGGCTACCACGGGGAAGATGTCCCCTACAAAACACTATATAGTTACAGGTTTTCTAGGCAAATATTACACTTGCCTCGGACAACCATTTTGTAAGGTGTGACCCTTACTGGACGTACTACTACGCCCTGTATTCCCTCAGCAAAAGCGTTGGGAAATGCTTTTTTGACAATGTTAGCGCTGCCATTCACATCCGCATTGATCAGTCTGCCGTCACCAGCACGAAACAAACCTCGCTTAATTCGTTTACCTTTGTACTCTGAATGCTTAACACAAGGTTCATTATCTAAGAAAGAACACTTTGAAGTGTAACTTTCTTCAATAACTTTCACAACTATTCCTACTAACTGCGCTTTGTAAGTTAGCATTTCAATAAACCTTGCATGAGGTATTGCTGTGAAATTCTGATTGTTCCGCTTTCCGAGATTTATTCCCTGTTTCCAATTATCATTTTTACCAATCACCAGTGTCCCGATTCGGTTAGCTGCCAGATGATTGATGATGAATCGACTAGCGTTGTGCAGGTAATTATCTACTTTTACATTCCGCTTGTGAGTTAATTGTTCAATTTTGATTGATGTTTGTCTCTCCCCCTTCAAGTCTGACTGCAACACAGCCTTTTTTTTGTGATAGTAGGCATTGATTGATTTGAGAGGTTTGCCATTTATTATCAGCGGAACAAACCCGTTTTGATTGGATGTAATTGTCGCTAAATTATTCAGACCAATATCAATTCCTGCTATTCCTTCAACACCTGATGATGAAACAGTTACAGCCTTGGGTTCATAAACTACCTCTATCGAGTAATGGTAAGTTTTTGGAACGATTCTGACTTGATTTACTTGGCTGACTTTAGTCGTTAGAAATATCTGAGTCAAAGACAGATTGATGATTCCTTTTTTGAGCCATTCTTTACTGATGGCTTGAGCGGTGTAAGTCAGGACATTTCTGCCTAATGTTTTGTGTTTGTATCTGGGTATTTTGGGTCGGGCTTTGAATTTATCTGGATGTAGGTTATATTCCTTGGTAGCTGCAAAAAATGATTTCCAGCTTTCATGCAATCTCAATAATACTTGCTGAGATACTTTGGCTGGTAATGCTAGATAGTCAGTCTTTCCCTGACATATTTTCTGTATTTTGTAATAATCTAGGTATTCTCCCGAGCTGATAAATTTTTGTCGGATTAGGTAGTTAGCGTAGTTGAAAAGATTCTTAGAAAGAAAGCACAAATTATCTAGCTGCTTGTATAGCCAGTGGTTTCGATCGATAATGTGCTTGGAAACGAGCTGCATTGTTTAGCCGTGATTTTTGACTATACTATACTATACATGGCTATTAATGGCTATAAAGTCAATGAAGTTTTACAATACATTGCGACAACTGCGAGGGATTGCCCCTACAGCATCAATCTGGCATCTTGCACCAAAGTCCGCAACGGACTCGCGTGCGGGTTCCACCAATAATGGGCTTTTTTCGCCTCTCTATGGTTTCATCAGCTTTCCTGATGACCCTCATCAGTTAAGCTGTCGTTACACCCCTTTACAAACCGTAACGATACCGTTAATAATAGAGACATCATCCGAACATTGAAAAACCAATAGCAATCATAAACACATGACGGCAACCTTACAACAGCGCGAAAGCGCCAATATCTGGTCGCAGTTTTGCAACTGGGTCACCAGCACCGACAACCGCATTTATGTGGGTTGGTTCGGAGTCTTGATGATTCCTACCTTGCTAACTGCAACAATCTGCTACGTAATCGCCTTCATCGCTGCTCCCCCAGTGGACATCGACGGCATCCGCGAACCAGTTGCTGGTTCCTTGATGCTGGGTAACAACATCATCTCCGGTGCTGTTGTTCCTTCTTCAAACGCGATCGGCTTGCACTTCTACCCAATCTGGGAAGCTGCTTCCTTAGATGAGTGGTTGTACAACGGCGGCCCTTACCAATTGGTAATTTTCCACTTCTTGATCGGTGTATTTTGCTACATGGGTCGCGAATGGGAATTGTCCTACCGCTTAGGTATGCGTCCTTGGATCTGCGTAGCATACTCTGCTCCAGTAGCAGCAGCTACCGCAGTATTCTTGATCTACCCGATCGGTCAAGGTTCGTTCTCCGACGGTATGCCCTTGGGTATCTCCGGTACATTTAACTTCATGATCGTGTTCCAAGCCGAGCACAACATCCTGATGCACCCCTTCCACATGTTGGGAGTTGCTGGTGTATTCGGTGGTAGCTTGTTCTCCGCCATGCACGGTTCTTTAGTTACATCTTCTTTGGTTCGCGAAACAACTGAAACCGAGTCACAAAACTACGGTTACAAATTCGGTCAAGAAGAAGAAACCTACAACATCGTTGCAGCCCACGGCTACTTCGGTCGTTTGATTTTCCAATACGCTTCCTTCAACAACAGCCGTTCCTTGCACTTCTTGTTAGGTGCATGGCCAGTAGTTGGCATTTGGTTTACCGCTTTGGGTATTTCCACAATGGCATTCAACTTGAACGGTTTCAACTTCAACCAATCGATTATCGACTCACAAGGTCGCGTCATCAACACCTGGGCTGATGTTATCAACCGCGCTAACTTGGGTATGGAAGTAATGCACGAGCGCAACGCTCACAACTTCCCACTCGACTTGGCTGCTGGCGAAACAACTCCTGTGGCTTTGGTTGCTCCTTCCATCAACGGCTAAGTTTTAGTCTGAGATAGATAAAAAGCGCTCCTAGAAATAGGGGCGCTTTTTGTTTGGGAAAATATATTTTGATCGGGTTCGTAGTGAGGACTTTAGTCCTTTGATGCGGAGGGCAGCCGCTTCTTCTCAATCATTAGTCACAAGTTAAGCTAAAAACACTGTTGTCAATGAGTAATCTTACTCATTTTTTACCGAGATACCAATTAAAATGTGACTCCATTTATTGCCTTATTATTGCCAAAAAATTGTTCGGGACTT